>NZ_JBFPNH010000041.1:0-68808 GCF_040815545.1 Streptomyces sp. LMG1-1-1.1
CGCCCGCGGCGCCCGCGCCGCCCGCGGCGGGGCGGGCCGGGGCGGCGGACGCCGGGGCCGGTTCCGGTTCGGGCTCCGGGAGTTCGAGGCGCGCCTCGGTTCTGGCCGCGGGCGCGGAGAAGGCCCGGACGTCGACCGAGCTCAGATGCTCGGTCGCCGCGTCCGGGTCCGCGTCGGGCGTCGGGCCCTCCACCGCAAGGTCCCGCTCCTTGAGCTCCTTGGCGTACCGGCGCTCCATGCCCGCCCGTCCGGAAAGCAGCCGGATGGCGGTGCTGAAGCGTTCCGTCGGACGGGCTTCGTTCAGCTCGTCCTGCCTGCGGAGCCACATCGGCACCAAGTAGGCGGCCCAGGCCCCGACGATGACTGCGTAGATGAGGCCGCTGCTGCTCACGCCTCACACGGTAGAGGGGTTCGCGTGGGGGCATCGGCCAATTGGCCCGGTGTGTCGCACGATCTGGCTGATATCACTGAACTTTTTTGTGATTGTTCAGATCGTTTGTGTGCCAACTACCGATTAAATTCGAACACTTATTTCATTCTTGCCTGGCGCCAGCGCCTCAGCAGCCCCTCCGGCACCTCCTCCGCCGTCAGCGCGAAGACCAGATGATCGCGCCAGGCGCCGTCGATGTGGAGATAGCGGGGCCGCAGCCCCTCCTCGCGGAACCCGAGCTTCTCGACCACCCGGCGCGACGGCCCGTTCTCCGGGCGGATGCACACCTCCATGCGGTGCAGCCCGACCGCGCGGAAGCAGTGGTCGACGGCGAGCGCGACCGCCGTCGGCATCACCCCGCGCCCGGCGACCCCGCTGTCCACCCAGTACCCCACGTGCCCCGAGCACATCGAGCCCCAGGTGATCCCGGCGACCGTCAACTGGCCGACGAGCTGCCCCTGGTACTCGATGACGAACGGCAGCATCCGGCCCGCGTTCGCCTCCGACCGCAGATGGCGCACCATCTGACGGTACGTCGGCCGCTGGGCGACCGGCCCGCCCGGAGGCGGCGGCGGAACCGTCGCCTCCCAGGGCCGCAGCCACTCCCGGTTGCGCCGGTTCACCTCGCGCCAGGCCCGCTGGTCGCGCATCCTTATCGGCCGGAGCACGACGTCCCCGTCGACGAGGATCACGGGCCAGGTCGGGATCACGGCGTTCTCGGGTGGTCGCCGCCGCGGATCTGGTCGACGGCGTGCCGGAGCAGCGGCTCCAGGACGGCGAGGCCGTCCCGCACGCCGCCCGGGGACCCCGGCAGGTTCACGATGAGCGTGCCGCCCGCGACACCCGCGAGACCGCGCGAGAGCGCCGCCGTCGGCACCTTCTCCCGCCCGTACGCGCGGATCGCCTCCGGGATGCCCGGGATCTCGCGGTCCAGGACCTCGCGGGTGACCTCGGGGGTCTCGTCGGTGGGCGAGATGCCCGTGCCGCCGGTGGTGACGACCACGTCGTACCCGGCGGCCACCGCCGCCCGCAGCGCGGCACCGACGGGCGCCCCGTCCGGGACGACCCGCGGGCCGTCCACGCCGAAGCCCATGGCGGTGAGGCCCTCGGCGATCAGCGGGCCGCCCTTGTCCTCGTAGACCCCGGCGGACGCCCGATTGGAGGCGGTGACGACCAGGGCCGAGTACGGGGCGGACAGGGCGCCGCCGGAGCCGAGCGCCGCGGGCGCCTCCCCGCCGGCCGGATCCGTGTGCTCGTGGGCGTGCGAACCCGCCACCCGGCCGCCGCGCGTCACGACGCGCTCCGCGTCCAGTGGCCCGACTTGCCGCCCGTCTTCTCCTCCACCCGTACGTCGGAGATGACCGCGCCCTTGTCGACCGCCTTGATCATGTCGACGACCGTCAGGGCGGCCACAGAGACCGCCGTCAGGGCCTCCATCTCGACGCCCGTGCGGTCGGTGGTCTTCACCGTCGCGAGGATCTCGACGGCCTCGTCCGTGACCGCGAGGTCCAGGGTGACGCCGGAGACGGCGAGCGGGTGGCACAGCGGGATGAGGTCGGGGGTCTTCTTGGCGCCCATGATCCCGGCGATTCGGGCGGTCGCGAGGGCGTCGCCCTTGGGGACGCCCTCGCCGCGCAGCAGCTCGATCACGCGCGGCGAGACGAGGACCCGCCCGCTGGCCCGCGCGGTGCGGGACGTGACGTCCTTCGCGGAGACGTCGACCATGCGGGCCGCACCCGCCTCGTCGATGTGGGTGAGACCTTGCTGCGTGCTCATGGCCGTGACACTCCCGGTCGCTGTATGGGGACGACACCGTACCCCCACCCTCGCCCCCTTAGCCGAGGAGGACCACTTCCAGCGTGCTGCCCGGTTCGACGCCCTCGGCCTCCTCCGGGACCACGAGCAGGCAGTCCGCGTGCGCGAGGGCCGCGATCAGGTGGGATCCCGCACCGCCCACGGGGGTGACGGTGCCGGCCTCGGGGTCGTAGGTGCCGCGCAGGAACTGGCGGCGGCCGCGCGGCGACGAGAGGGCCTTGTCGGCGGCCAGGACGGCCTGGACGCGCGGCCGGTGGAGGTCCTCGACGCCCATCAGGGCGCGGATCGCGGGGCGGACGAACAGCTCGAAGGAGACGTACGAGGAGACCGGGTTGCCCGGCAGCGCGAGCAGCGGGATCTGCTCGGTGCCGATCGCGCCGAAGCCCTGCGGCTTGCCCGGCTGCATCGCCAGCTTGCGGAAGTCGACCTGGCCGTCGGCGGTCAGCGCCTCCTTCACCACGTCGTACGCGCCGACGCTCACCCCGCCGGTCGTCACGATGAGGTCGGCCCTGATGAGCTGGTCCTCGATGGTGGCGCGCAGCGACTCGGCGTCGTCGGCGACGGCGCCCACCCGGTAGGCGAGCGCGCCGGCGTCCCGCGCGGCCGCGGCGAGCGCGAAGCTGTTGGAGTCGTGGATCTGGCCCTCGCCCAGCGGCTCGCCGGGCTGGACCAGCTCGCTGCCGGTGGAGATGACGACCACCCGGGGGCGGGGGCGGACCTTGACGGCGCCCCGGCCGATCGCGGCGAGCAGGCCGATCTGGGGCGGCCCGAGGACCGTGCCCGCCGCGAGGGCGAGCTCCCCGGCCCGCACGTCGCTGCCCGCCCTGCGGACGTGGGCGCCGGCCTCGGCGGACCGGTGGACCCGGACCTCGCCGGCGGCGCCCTCGGGGGCGGTGCTCGCGGCGCGCATGCCGGTGGCCGCGCCCCCGCCGGTGCCGCCGTCGGTCCATTCGACGGGGACGACGGCCTCGGCGCCGGGCGGCAGCGGGGCGCCGGTCATGATCCGGGCGGCCTCGCCGGGGCCGACGGTGGGCAGTCCGCCGTCACCGGCCGCGACGTCGCCGACGACGGTGAGGACGGCGGGGAACTCCTCGGTGGCACCGGAGACATCGGCGACCCTGACCGCGTACCCGTCCATGGAGCTGTTGTCGAAGGGGGGCAGCGCGACGGGCACCGTCACGTCCTCGACGAGGACGCAGCCCTGGGCGTCGAGGAGTTGCAGCTCGATGGGTTCGAGCGGGCCGACGGTCGCGAGGATGTCGGCCAGGTGCTCGTCCACCGACCACAGGTCGCGGGCCGGGCCCGCGCAGGGGTCCGCGGGGCCGGTCCCGTGGTCGTGGCCGCTGTCGTCGGGGGACGGCGACGGTGCCGTGCTGCTGCTCAAGGTGCTACATCTCCTCGCTGACGTATCTCCGGAGCCAGGCCCGGAAGTCCGGTCCCAGATCTTCACGTTCGCACGCGAGTCTGACAATGGCACGCAGATAGTCCCCGCGGTCGCCGGTGTCATAGCGGCGCCCCTTGAACACGACGCCGTGCACGGGGCCGCCGATCTTCTCGTCGGCGGCGAGCTTCTGCAGGGCGTCGGTCAGCTGGATCTCGCCGCCCCGGCCCGGCTCGGTGTCCCGCAGCGTCTCGAAGACGGCCGGATCCAGTACGTAGCGGCCGATGATCGCGTAGTTGCTCGGAGCTTCCGCCGGCTCCGGCTTCTCGACCAGGTCGGTCACTCGCACGACGTCCGAGTCGACGGTGGCCTCCACGGCGGCGCAGCCGTACAGGTGGATCTGCTCGGGGTCGACCTCCATCAGGGCGATCACGCTGCCGCCCTCGCGCTCCTGGACCTCGACCATGCGGGCGAGCAGCGGGTCGCGCGGGTCGATCAGGTCGTCGCCGAGGAGGACGGCGAAGGGCTGGTCGCCGACGTGCGGGGCGGCGCACAGCACGGCGTGGCCGAGGCCGCGCGGGGCGCCCTGGCGCACGTAGTGCATGGTGGCGAGGTCACTGGACTCCTGGACCTTGGAGAGGCGTTCGGCGTCGCCCTTCCGGCTCAGCGCTTCCTCCAGCTCGTAGTTCCGGTCGAAGTGGTCCTCCAGGGGACGCTTGTTCCGGCCGGTGATCATCAGGACGTCCGAGAGCCCGGCCGCGACGGCCTCCTCGACGACGTACTGGATGGCCGGCTTGTCGACGACCGGCAGCATCTCCTTGGGCGTCGCCTTGGTCGCAGGAAGGAAGCGGGTGCCGAGGCCCGCGGCCGGGATGACAGCCTTGCTGATCCGGCCGAGCCTGGGGAGCGACTGATTCATGCGTGCACCTTAGTCGTTCGGAATGAGAGGAAGATGTGCCTTCGGTTAACTTCCTTCACATAAAGACAGTTACGAGACATTCGTGCATTCACATGAGGCCGCCATGACACCTGAGATGTCCGAAAAGACCCTGCTGCGCAGCCGACTTCTGGCCGCGCGTGCCGCCCTGAGCGCTGATTCCCTCGCGGCCACGGCCGAATCCCTCGCCCGACGTGGTGTGGAGCTCACCGAACTCGCGGAGGCCTCCACCGTCGCCGCCTATGTGTCGGTCGGCCGCGAACCGGGCACCCGCGCCCTGCTCGACGCGCTCCACGCGCGCGGGGTGCGGGTCCTGCTGCCCGTGCTGCTCCCCGACAACGACCTGGACTGGGCCGCGTACGAGGGGCGGGAGGCGCTGGCCAAGGCCGGCCGCGGCCTCCTCGAGCCCACCGGGCCCCGGCTCGGTCCCGAGGCCGTCTGCGCCGCCGACGCCGTCCTGCTGCCCGGCCTGGCGGTCGACGGGCGCGGGATGCGGCTCGGGCGGGGCGGCGGCTCGTACGACCGGGTGCTCGCCCGGCTGGCGCGGGCGGGCAAGGACCCGGCCCTGGTGGTGCTCCTCTACGCGGACGAGGTGGTCGCGCGGGTCCCGGAGGAACCGCACGACCACCCCGTGCACGCGGTGGTGACCCCGGCGGGGGTCACCCGCTTCACGCCCTGATCAGGGCTTGAGGAGCAGCCTGTCCTTCGTCGCCGCGTCGACGGCGGCGGCGCCGTAGGCCCAGTCGAGGAGGTCGCCCCTGGCCCACGCGTCCGTCTGGTCGGTGTAGTTCGAGTGGAAGGCGTGCCCGGAGGCGCCGGTCAGGTTGATCCACCGGGACTTGTCCCAGTCGCCGACGTTGACCACCATCCGCATCGACGGCACCCAGATGACCTCGTAGCCGCCGGCCGCGTTCCAGCCGGTCGCGTCGACCGCCGCCTCGCCGCCGCCCAGGTTCCAGGGGCCGCGGTTGAGGAGCTGCTGCACGACGCCGGGTCCGGCGGTGCCCAGGGTCTGGTTCTTCAGGGTCAGCTGGTGCAGCCGGCCCCAGCTCCAGGTGGAGACGTCCTTGCCGAGCTTGGCGGTCAGCTCCCAGCGTGCGTCCTTCATGGCCTGGGCGAGCAGCTGGTCACGGGTCTCGGTGGGCTGGTTCGTGCGGGCGTCGCCCGGGGTCGTCCACCACTCGCTCTTCTCCTGCTTGAGGAGCGGGCGGACCACCTCGTACCAGCGGTCGCCGCCGTCCGGCTGCGCCGAGTCGGGGTCGCGCTCGCCGCACTCGCGGACGAGCTTGTTCTGCTCGTCGACGGGGCCGGTCGCGTCGACCGGGCGGACGTTGATGCAGTCGCCCTCGGCGCGCAGCTCCTTGGGGAGCTTGTTCCCGAAGGCGAGCTTGAGGACGTTGCGCCAGACCGCGTTGAAGTAGGCGGCGGCGGCCGAGTCGGGCTCCTGGGTGTAGTCCCAGCCTTCGAGGAGCTTCTGCGCCTCGCGGACGTACGGGTCGGAGATGTCGATCTTCAGCAGGAGCGGGTTGAGCAGGGTCGCGATCTCGCTGCGGTTGTCCGTCTGCATGGTCCGCATGTCGTCCGGCGAGATCTTGCCGCCGTCCTTGGTCTTCGACTCGATGAGGTCGTTGATCCGCTGGCTGCGCGAGCCGTAGCCCCAGTCCTTGGTGAGCAGGTCGGGGTAGGTCTTCTGGTCGATCACGGCCTGGTTGGCGGTGACGATGTAGCCGCGCTCCGGGTTGTACTCGTACGGCAGCTGCTCGAAGGGGATGTAGCCCTTCCACTTGTACGAGGAGTCCCAGCCGGGCGCCGGGACGGTGCCGTCGCCGGTACCGCGCCGCGGGATCTTGCCCGGGGACTGGTAGCCGATGTTGCCCGCGGTGTCGGCGTAGATCAGGTTCTGGGACGGGACCTCGAAGTTCTTCGCGGCCTCCCGGAAGGTGGCGAAGTCCTTGGCGCGGTCGATCGCGAAGATCGCCTCCATGGACTTGCCGGGCTGGAGGGCGGTCCACTGGAGGGAGACGCCGTAGCCGGTGCCGCGGTCGGGGGCGGAGTTGCCGACGGGCGCGTGCCGGCCGACCTTCTCCAGCTCGGAGGAGCGGTCGGAGACGAGCGGGCCGTGCTCGGTGGAGCGGACGGTGATCTTGCGGTCGTCGCCGCCCGCGACCTTGATGGTCTCCTCGCGGCTGGTGAAGGGCTTGACCTTGCCGTCGACGAGGTAGCCGTCGGGGCCGATCTTCTCCAGGTAGAGGTCGGTGACGTCGGCGCCGAGGTTGGTGAGACCCCAGGCGATCTTGTCGTTGTGGCCGATGATCACACCGGGCATGCCGGAGAAGGTGTAGCCGGCGACGTCGTAGCGGCAGGTCGCCGAGACCGAGCGGCAGTGCAGGCCCATCTGGTACCAGAGGGACGGCAGCTGCGGCGCGAGGTGCGGGTCGTTGGCGAGCAGCGGCTTGCCGGAGGTCGTGTACTTCCCGGCGACGACCCAGGAGTTCGAGCCGATGCCGTTGCCGTTGGGGCCGAGCAGGGCCGGGATGGTGTCGAGGACCTCGGAGAGCGCCCCGAGCTGGGACTGCGTACCGGAGGCGCCGGGGCCGGCGCCCGGGGTGTCGCCGGTGGTCGCGCCGTCGGCGTCGCCGGCCACGGCCTTCGGGTCGAACGTCCCGGTGGACTCGTCAACGGCGCCCTGGCCCACGATCGGCTGGTGGAGCGCGTACGGGTAGTCCGGGTACAGCTGCTTGATCTCGCTCGCGCCCAGCCGGCTCGTCAGCAGGGAGCGGTCGATCTCGTCCTGCATGTTGCCGCGCAGGTCCCAGGCCATCGCCTTGAGCCAGGCCACCGAGTCGACCGGGGTCCAGGGCTCGATCGCGTAGTCGTTGGTCAGGGCCAGAGCCGCGTACTCGACCGAGATCTCGGCGGGCTTCTCGTGGTCCTTCAGATAGGCGTTGACGCCCTCCGCGTACGCCTGGAGGTACTTCTTCGTCTCCGGCGACAGGACCTCGTCGTACTCCTGCTGCGCGACCCGGCGCCAGCCCAGCGTGCGCAGGAAGGCGTCGGTGTCGACCTGGCTCTCGCCGAACATCTCGGAGAGCCGGCCCGCGGTCACGTGGCGGCGGACGTCCATCTCGTAGAACCGGTCCTGCGCCTGGACATAGCCCTGGGCGCGGAAGAGGTCCGTCTCGTTGTCGGCGTAGATCTGCGGGACGCCGTTCGCGTCGCGCTTGACCTCCACCTCGCCGGAGAGCTTGTCGAGCCGGATCTCGCCGGTGGTCTGCGGGTACGAGGCCCGGACGGTGCTGACACCCCAGTAGCCGCCGAATCCGATGCCCGCGACCAGTGCGAGGACCAGGACGAGGAGGAGCAGGCGGGCGCGCCGCCCTTTCTTCTTGGCGGGGGGCGCGGTCGTGTTGGAGGGCATCGCTGTCCTTCGAGGGGCAGGGTGGTCCTGGAGTACGGGAGCAACCTTAGGCGCAGCGTCCGGGCGGCCTGGACGCGGTGTCAGGAAGAGAACCGTACAGATGAACGAGGGAGCGCAAAGAGGGCGTCAAGAAAACGTTAAAGATTAGGTAAGGTAACGAAGTGTCGTCCGCTGGAGGAACGATCCAGCTGCACGCGAGGGGAAGGAACGGCCACTGACTGTCCACCAGCTCAACGAACTCCTGCTCATCTGCTCGCTCGTGTTGCTGATCGCGGTCGCGGCCGTGCGGATCTCGTCACGCAGCGGCCTCCCCAGCCTTCTGCTCTACCTCGGCATCGGCGTCGCCATAGGCCAGGACGGCATCGGCAACGTCGCCTTCGACAACGCGGAGCTCACCCAGGTCATCGGCTACGCGGCCCTGGTCGTGATCCTCGCCGAGGGCGGCCTCGGCACGAAGTGGAAGGAGATCAAGCCGGCCCTGCCCGCCGCGGTCGTCCTCTCCACCCTCGGCGTCGCCGTCAGCGTCGGCATCACCGCCGCCGGCGCCCACTACCTCGTCGGCCTCGACTGGCGGCAGGCCCTGATCATCGGCGCCGTCGTCTCCTCCACCGACGCCGCCGCCGTCTTCTCCGTACTGCGCAAGGTGCCCCTGCCCTCGCGGGTCACCGGCGTCCTGGAGGCCGAGTCCGGCTTCAACGACGCCCCCGTCGTCATCCTCGTCATCGCCTTCTCCACCGCCGGACCGATCGACGACTGGTACGTCCTCGTCGGCACGATCGCCCTCGAACTCGCCATCGGCGTCGCCATCGGCCTGACCGTCGGCTTCGTCGGCTCCTACGGGCTCCGCCACGTGGCCCTGCCCGCCTCCGGCCTGTACCCGATCGCCGTCATGGCCATCGCCGTCGTCGCGTACGCGGCGGGCGCCCTCGCCCACGGCTCCGGGTTCCTCGCCGTCTACCTGGCCGCGATGGTCCTGGGCAACGCCAAGCTGCCGCACGCGCCCGCGAACCGCGGCTTCGCCGAGGGACTCGGCTGGATCGCCCAGATCGGCATGTTCGTCCTGCTCGGCCTGCTCGTCACCCCGCACGAGCTCGTCCACGACTTCTGGCCCGCCGTCGTCATCGGCCTGGTCCTGACCGTGGTCGCGCGGCCCATGGAGGTCCTGCTCAGCCTGCTGCCGTTCCGCATCCCCTGGCAGGAGCAGGCCCTCATGTCCTGGGCCGGCCTGCGCGGCGCCGTCCCCATCATCCTCGCCACCATCCCGATGGTGGCGCAGATCGAGGGCAGCGAGCGGATCTTCAACATCGTCTTCGTCCTCGTCGTCGTCTACACCCTCGTCCAGGGCCCGACGCTGCCCTGGCTCGCCAGGGCCCTGAAGCTCGGCGACTCCTCGGAGGCCGCCGACCTCGGCGTCGAGTCCGCACCCCTGGAGCGGCTCCGCGGCCACCTGCTCTCCGTCGCCATCCCCGAGCACTCCCGGATGCACGGCGTCGAGGTCGCCGAGCTGCGCCTGCCGGCCGGAGCGGCCGTCACCCTCGTCGTACGGGACGGGGCGAGCTTCGTCCCCGGACCCGCGACCGTCCTGCGGCACCAGGACGAGCTGCTCGTCGTCACCACCGACCCGGTGCGGGACGCCACCGAGCGGCGCCTGCGCGCGGTCGGCCAGGGCGGCAAGCTCGCCGGCTGGCTCGGCACGGGCGGAGCCACCGCGGTCAGCACCCCGGAGGGCGCGGCGACGCGCTTCCACCGATCCCCGAAGAAATCCCCCGGTACCCCCGGTTAATCCGAGGCATTAATTCAGGTGCGGGAGCGTTTTCCCAGGCGGGAAGACGCTCTTCCCTGTAGCATGAAGGCACACCTGATCGAACCAACTCTGCCTGACGCAGAGCTGGCGCGACCGTATGGCGGCCGTGGCGCCCCTCCGCAGTGGGGCCGGCCCGGTATCTACCGCAGTAACGCGCATGAGGACAGCTCTCGGCGACACCCGCACCACCGTGCCGGGACGCGCTACCAGGCGGCAGAAAGGCCAGGACCGTGGCGTCCACGGTCATCTCCGACAAGCGGCCCGGCTACGGGCAGCTACTGCGCACCCCCGGTGCGCTGTCCTTCCTGCTCCCCGGCTTCGCCGCCCGGCAGCCCTTCGCGATGCTGACCATCGGCATCGTCCTGCTCGTCCAGCACACCACCGGCTCCTTCGGCAGCGCCGGCGCGGTCGCCGCCGTGACCGGCGTCTCCATGGCGCTCTTCGCGCCGCAGAGCGGCAAGCTCGCCGACCGCTTCGGCCAGCGCGCCGTCCTGGTCCCCGGCGTCCTCGTGCACACCGCGTCCGTCTCCCTCCTCGTGGCCCTCGCCCTGACCGGCGCCCCGCTCTGGGCGCTGTTCCTGGCCGCCGTGCCCGCCGGCGCCTCCGTGCCCCAGGTCGGCCCGATGGTCCGGGCCCGCTGGGCCGCCAAGCTCGACGGCACCCCGCTGATGCCGACCGCCGCGGCCTTCGAGTCCGTCACCGACGAGTTCACCTTCGTCGTCGGCCCCGTCCTGGCCACCGCCCTGTGCACCGGCGTCCACCCGGCCGCCGGCCTGATCGCCGAGGCCGCCCTCACCCTCGTCGGCGGCCTGTTCTTCGCCGCGCAGCGCGCCACCCAGCCCGCGTTCGGCGTCGCCGCCGCCACCAGCGCCGAGCCGCACCGCTCCGCCCTCTCCATCCCGGGCGTCCGGGTCCTGATCGTCGCCTTCCTCGGCATCGGTTCCGTCTTCGGCGGCATGCAGGTCTCCCTGACCGCCTTCACCGAGGAGATCGGCAACCCCGGCGCCAACGGCCTGCTGTACGGGATCTTCGCCGCCGGCAACATGCTCGCGGGCATCGCCATGGGCGCCGTCGCCTGGAAGACCGGCCCCCGCCGCCGCCTGATCCTCGGCTACGCCGGCCTCACCGTCGCCGCGTCCCTGCTGTGGACCGCGCACTCGGTGCTGCTCCTCGGCGCCCTGGGCCTGGTCGTGGGCCTGTGCATCGCCCCCGCCCTCATCACCGGCTACACCATCGTCGAGACCCTCATCCCGGCCTCGGCCCGCACCGAGGCCTTCACCTGGCTCACCGGCGCCGTCGCGCTCGGCCAGGCCGCGGCCGTCACGGTCGCCGGCCGGCTCGCCGACGCACAGGGCGCGAGCAGCGGTTTCCTGGTGCCGATGGCGGGCACGGTGCTCGCCCTGGCCACGCTCCTCGCCCTCCGGTCGCGCCTGAAGCCGCGCGAGTCGAGCCGGGTCGCCGCGCGTGGCATCGGTCACCGCGTGCCGGTGGCGGTGGACTGAACCCACGGAATACGTCACTATGGATCGTCGTTAGCACTCGATGAGTGTGAGTGCCAGGAGGAAGTCAAGTGCCGACCTACCAGTACCAGTGCACCGAGTGCGGCGAAGGCCTCGAGGCGGTGCAGAAGTTCACCGATGACGCGCTGACCGAATGCCCCAGCTGCCAGGGACGCCTGAAGAAGGTGTTCTCGGCCGTCGGCATCGTCTTCAAGGGCTCCGGCTTCTACCGGAACGACAGCCGCGGCTCGTCGTCCAGCAGCTCGCCCGCCGCGTCGAAGTCCTCGACCCCGTCGTCCTCGTCCTCGGCGTCCTCGACGTCGGACGCGAAGCCGGCCGCGTCGACCTCGTCGTCGTCCTCTTCCGCCTCCTCGACGTCCTCGTCGAGCACCGGAAGCTCGGCCGCCTGACGTTTCCGCCGAGGGGCCCCGCCGCACACCGCGACGGGGCCCCTCGGCGTATCCGGGCCCCCGCCGAACCTGGAAGCCGCACCCGGCATGATCGGCGAGGCACCCCCTAGGCTGACCGCCATGGCGAACCATGACGTGTACGCGGACATCGGCGTGATCGGCGGCTCCGGCTTCTACTCCTTCCTGGAGGACGTCACCGAGGTGTCCGTCGACACCCCCTACGGCAGCCCCAGCGACTCCCTCTTCCTCGGCGAGATCGCCGGCCGGCGGGTCGCCTTCCTCCCCCGGCACGGCCGCGGCCACACCGTCCCGCCGCACGGGATCAACTACCGCGCCAACCTCTGGGCGCTCCGCTCCGTCGGCGTCCGGCAGGTCCTCGGACCGTGCGCCGTCGGCGGACTGCGCGAGGAGTACGGACCCGGCACCCTCGTCGTGCCGGACCAGCTCGTCGACCGTACGAAGAACCGGGCGCAGACCTACTTCGACGGGGAGCGGCGGGCCGACGGGGCCGTGCCGCGCGTCGTCCACGTCACCTTCGCCGACCCGTACTGCCCCGACGGCCGACGGGTCGCGGTCAAGGCCGCCCGGGGGCAGGACTGGGAACCGGTCGACGGCGGCACCATGGTCGTGATCGAGGGGCCCCGCTTCTCCACCCGCGCCGAATCGCGCTGGCACGCCGCCGCCGGCTGGTCCGTCGTCGGCATGACCGGACACCCCGAGGCCGTCCTCGCCCGCGAGCTCGGCCTCTGCTACACCTCCCTCGCGCTCGTCACCGACCTCGACGCGGGCGCCGAGACCGGCGAGGGCGTCTCCCACACGGAGGTGCTGCGGGTGTTCGGCGAGAACGTCGGACGACTCAGGGACGTCCTCTTCGACGCGGTGGGCGCGCTGCCCGCGACCGCGGAACGGGACTGCCTGTGCACCCGCGCGCACGACGGCTGGGACCTGGGGATCAAGCTGCCGTGAACCCCTCGTGAGAGTGAGGGAGTTGTCCACAGGCGCAGGGTGATCCCCAGGCCGGAGCGGGACGGCGGCGGGGCCGGGAGAGTGGGGCGCGTACTTCCCGTACGCACCCGACCAGGACGGCGGTACCCCGCATGACGCCCACCTCTTCCCTCCCCGCGCCCTGCCCGGTGCCCCCCTTCGAACCCCTGCGGATCCGGGGCACCCGGCACCGGCTGCGGCGGGCGCTGCGCCGCGGCCGACTCGCTCCGGTGCTGCTCCTGGCGCTGGCGGCGGCCGCACTGGCCGTCGCGAGCGGATCCGTCCCGGGCGGGGGCGCCGGCGCGGGCACCCCCCGGTCCGCGGCGACCGCCGCACGTGCGCGACCGCCCGCCGCCGTGCCCCTGGTGTCCGCCCCCGTGCGGATCGCCGACGCCGCGACCGTACGGCTGCTGCGGCCCGGCGACCGGGTCGACGTGATCGCCGCGCCGAACTCTGGCCTCGGCGGCGGCGGTGAGGCCCGCGTGGTCGCGACGGGCGCCCGGGTGGCCGAAGTGCCGCGACCGGGCGAGACTCGGTCGGACGGAGGGGCGCTCGTCGTCCTGTCCGTGCCACGGCCGACGGCGACGGCGCTGGCAGGTGCCGGTGTCACCTCACAACTGGCGGTGACACTGTGCTGATTCGCACTGACAGCCTGTCAAGTCACCGTCCCGTGTGTATGGATTGGACGCGTCTGCGCCGTTCACGGCCTAATGGCTCCGCACGCAGCGGTACACGCGACATCACGAGCGACGAAAGGCACCTTGGTGGCCGAGAAGAAGGAAAGTTTGCTGGGAGGCTTCAAGGCCTTCCTGATGCGCGGCAACGTGATCGACCTGGCGGTCGCCGTCGTCATCGGTGCCGCGTTCACGAACATCGTGAACTCGGTGGTCAAGGGCATCATCAACCCGATCGTCGGCGCCTTCGGCACGAAGGACCTGGAGAGCTACGCGTCCTGCCTCAAGGACCCCTGCCGGGTGGTCAACGGCGAGATGCAGGGCATCCAGCTCCAGTGGGGCCTGGTCCTCAGCGCGGTGCTGAGCTTCCTGATCACCGCGGCCGTCGTCTACTTCCTGATGGTCCTACCCATGGCCAAGATCCTCGCCAAGCGCGCCGCGCACGAGAAGGCGAAGGAGGGCGTCGCGGAGACCATGGAGATCAGCGAGCTCGAGGTCCTCAAGGAGATCCGCGACCACCTCGTCGCCCAGCGCGGCCCGTCCGTCAACAACAACACCCCGAACTCCGGGGTCGTGGGCAGCGGTGGCGCGGGGGCGCACTCCACCTCCTGACCGGCGCCGTACGCCGGGTTCAGAGGTGGTGCGGCGGCTTCTCGTCGAGGAAGCGCGCGAGGTCGGCGGCGCTGTCGCCGCCGGCGGGAGGCCGCTCGCCCCACCCGCGGTCCGTGTCGTCCGCGGACTGCTGGTCCAGTGGATCGTCGAAGACGAGCACCGGCTTCGGGTTCTCAGGGCTGGAAACGGTGCCGGGCCGCTTCGCGTCTCGCGGGCCGTGGGCGGGGGCGGAACTCATACCCTCAGGGTACGCCCGCCGCCCCGCCCCGAACCCGCCTGATCTGCGAAATCCCGCGCCGCGGCCCCGGGCCACCTCCGCGGTGCGCGACGCGACACGCCGGACGACCGGTACTCCGGCTCAGCGGTCCTTCGGATCGATCGCCCACAGGCCGAGCACCACGAGGAACGACAGGACGAGGAAGCCCGCGCCCCACCAGGCGGTACCGGTGTCGCCGGTCATCCACTCGTCCACCACGATCGTCAGCCCCCAGAGCTGGCCGATGACGACCGTGAGCGCCAGCGCCAGCCGGGCCGACAGCTTCGAGGACCGCTCCGGCTCCTGCTCCGTACCGGCTCCCGGCCCCGGCCCGGTGTGCCGGATCCGGGGGTCGCCGTAGCCGCTCGTGGGGCGGATCTGCGGATAGCGCTCGTGCACCGGCCGGTTCAGCCGCGGCTGCGCGCTGCCCGGGGTGTACGCGGGCGGACGCGGCGGCTCGGGGTCCCCGCCGCCGGAGGACGGCGCCGGGGGGCGCGGGGCCTCCGGGTCCTTGGGGAAGGTGCCCTCGCTCATGTCCGCTCACTCCTCTCCGCCGTCCTGCCGCCGGGACCGCCGGCGCCGAAGCCGGGGCAGCCGGGGCGGTCGTCGCCGTTCTGGCGGCAGAAGCCCTCCAGGGCGCTCTCGCCCGAGCGGGCCGTGCCGATCGCCCACACGCTGCCGTCGGTCTGCTCGACCAGGATCACCTTCGGCAGGCCCCGCGGCGGCGGGCCGGCGGTGACCTCTCCCGTACGGGCGTCGAAGACCCCCTCGTGGCAGGGGCAGTACAGCTCGCCCTCGCTCCCCCGCTCCTTGCGCCACAACACGGCGCAGGCGAGGTGGGTGCAGACGGCGGAGTAGCCGGCGAGGCTGCCGTCCTCCATGCGGACGGCGATCGCCCGGTCCTCGTCGCCGGGGTAGCGGAAGGCGAGCGACTCGCCCCGTTCGATCCGGTCGGCGATCTTCTTGACCTCGGGAGCCCCTTCGCTGTCGCCGTGCCGGTGCAGGATGCCGGAGGCGACGGCGACCCCGCCGACGGCCAGGCCGCCGGAGACGGTGGCGACGATCCGCAGGTAGTCGCGGCGGGTGGTGAGCGAGTCGGCGGCGATCCGGTCGTGGAGCGCTTCCTGCGCCGCGTCGCCGGGGGCCTCCGGTGCGGGCGGCTGGGGGTCGGTGACGCTCAACGGACGTCCCTTCCATTGATCTCGACGACGGGGAGGCCGCCGGGCACCGGCCACTGGACCTTGTCGGCGGGGACCACCATCGCCACGCCCGTGCTGACGGTGGTGGTGCCGAAGGTGAACGTGTCGGCGACCTGGACGCCGGGACGTTCGGCCCTGAGCTCGTCGAGGGTCCCGTAGAAGAGGGCGCCGGTGGGGCAGACCGTGGCGCACATCGGGGCGAGGCCGTAGGCGGTGCGGTCGTAGCAGAGGTTGCACTTCATCTGGAGCTTCGCCTGGAGGTCGATCTTGGGCACGCCGAAGGGGCAGGCGTTGACGCAGTTGGCGCAGCCGATGCAGCGGGTGGTGTCGGCCTGCTGCACGACGCCGTCGGCGGTCACGAGGATCGCGTCCGCGGGGCAGACCTCGGCGCAGGGGGCGACGGGGTCCTCGCAGTGCATGCAGACGGTGGGGAGGGAGGCGACGGAGTGGCCCTCGTCGGGGTAGTCGAGGTGGATCATCGACTTGCCGCGGTGCGAGTCGCATTCGCGGCAGGCCGAGACGCAGGCCTGGCAGCCGATGCAGCGGCCCGGGTCGATGAAGATCGTGCGGCCCATCATGTGCGGGTCAGCTCCTCTCCGCGGTGCCGCGGCCCTGGGGGGAGGTGGGGGGCAGCGGGTCGGTGCGGGAGACCTGGGTCTCCGGGTAGGCCTGGTGTCCGGGGGCGGTGGGCGGCGCGGGGACCTCGTCGACGCGTTCGGCGGCCTCGATGCGGGCGGCGCAGACCTTGTACTCCGGGATCTTGGAGCGGGGGTCGAGCGCGTCGATGGTGAGGGCGTTCGCCGCGGTGGGGACGGGCCAGTGGTAGGGGACGAAGACGGTGTCGGGGCGGATGGCCTCGGTGACGAGGGCGGGGAAGACCTCGCTGCCGCGGCGGGTGACGACGCGGACGGGGTCGCCGTTCCGGAAGCCGTGGGAGGGGTGGACCTCGACCCAGGGGCGCGGGGTCTGCTCGACGAGGGCGCCGAGCCGGCGGGTCTGGTTGCCGGAGAGGAAGTGGGCGACGGTGCGGCCGGTGGTGAGCGAGAGGGGGTACTCCTCGCTGTACGGGTCCATCGGCGGGTGCCATTCGACGACCTGAAGGTGGATCGCGCCGTCGGGGTGGTAGGTGCGGCCGTCCTCGAAGAGGCGGGGCGTGCCGGGGTGCTCGGTGGTGGGGCACGGCCAGGCGATGCCGCCGGTCTCCTCCAGGCGTTCGTAGGTGATGCCGTAGTAGTCGTTGACGGTTCCGGCGGAGGCGGTCCGGAGCTCTTCGAAGACGGCGCGCGAGTCGGCGAAGTCGAACTTGTCCCCGGCGCCGAGGCGGCGGGCGAGTTCGCACATGACCCAGGTGTCGGTGCGGACGCCGGCGGGGGGTTCCTGGGCCTTGTTGTGCTTGACGACCCGGGCCTCGGCGTTGGCCATGACGCCTTCGTCCTCGGCCCAGACGGTGACGGGGAAGACCACGTGGGCGTTGGCGGCGGTCTCGGAGAGGAAGAAGTCGAACTGTGCGTGGAATTCGAGGGTGTCGTAGCCGTTCTTGACGGTGGCGTAGTTCGGGAGGGAGACGAAGGGGTTGTTGCAGATGCCGACGAGGCCGCGGATCTCCTTGCGCTGCATCTGCCAGACCATCTCCATCATGGAGGTGCCGGCGAGCGGGAGTTCTGCTTCGTCGATGCCCCAGATCTCGCAGATCTGCCGGCGGTGCTCGGGGTTCGTGATGGAGCGGCCGCCGGGCAGCAGGTCGGACTTCTGGCCGTGTTCGCGGCCGCCCTGGCCGTTGCCCTGGCCGGTGATGGTGCCGTAGCCGGCGCCGGGCCTGCCGATGTTCCCGGTGGCGACGCAGAGGTTGATGATGGTCAGGCAGTTCTCGACGCCCTGGGAGTGGTGTTCGACTCCGCGGGCGTGCCAGGCCATCGCCTTGCCGGCGCCGGCGAACATCCGGGCTACCTGGACGATCTGCTGCTCGGGGACGCCGCAGATCTCGGCCGAGCGGGCGGGCGGGTACGCGGCTACCGTCTTCTTCACCTCGTCCCACCCGGTGGCGTGGGCGGCGAGGTAGGCCTCGTCGGCGAGGCCCTCGGCGACGACGACGTGCAGGACGGCGTTGAAGAAGGCGGAGTCGGTGCCGGGCTTGAGGGCGACGTGGACGTCGGCGGTCCGCGCGATGGCGGTCTCGCGCGGGTCGACGACGATGAGCGTGGCGCCCCGGTCGCGGGCCCCCCACAGGTACTGGGTCATGACCGGGAAGCACTCGCCGACGTTGGAGCCCGCGATGAGGAGGCAGTCGGTGAGGAGGATGTCGGAGAAGGGGTTCCCGGCCCGGTCGATCCCGAAGGCCAGCTTGTTGGCTCCGGCTGCCGAGACCATGCACAGGCGGCCGTTGTAGTCGACGTGCCGGCTCTTCAGGGCGACCCGGGCGAACTTGCCGACGAGGTAGGTCTTCTCGGAGTAGAGGCTGGCCCCGCCGAGGAGCCCGAAGGCGTCGTTCCCGTACTCGCCCTGGATGCGGCGGATCTCGGCGACGGTGCGGTCGAGCGCCTCGTCCCAGCTGACCTCCCGGAACTCCTCGTCCCGGTTGCGCCGCATCAGCGGCGCGGTGAGCCGGTCGGGGTGGTTGACCTGCTGGTAGGCGTTGATGCCCTTGGGGCACAGCCGCATGCGGTTGATGTCGTGGTTGCGGGGCTCGACCCCGAAGACCTTGCCGCCGCGGTCGACCCGGAGGTACATCCCGCACTGCACGCCGCAGAAGCAGCAGTGCGTGGGCACGAGCGTCTCGCCGTTCTGGTCGGCATGCCACCGGTCCGCGGGAATGCCGCCGGCGTCCCGGAACCGGCGCGTCCCCGGCGGCGCCAGGGAGGGGTCGAGCGGCACCGGCCGGCCGGGGGTGGACACGGGGTCGGTCGCGGTCACTTGAAGCCCTTCTTCACTTGGTCGAGGTAGGCGTTGCCGCGGAGGACGCGTTTGCAGCGGGGGCAGTACTCGGCCCAGGTGTCGAAGCCGAGGTCGAGGTCGCGCATGGTGCCCTGGAGGTTCTCGACGTAGGGGGCGGTGTCGATGGGTTCGTGGCAGCGGCGGCAGGCGAGGACCTGCTCGTCCGTGCGGCGGGAGGTGTACTTGAAGAGCTGCATGCCGACGGCGGCGGGCCGTTGGACGATGTGGAAGAACTTCCCGAACGGGATGTAGATGAGGGTGAAGACGACGGAGACCATGTGCAGGACGGCGAGGAACTCGTAGCCGCCGCCGTGCAGGAAGATCGACGAGAAGGTCAGCAGGAGCCCGGTCACCGAGATGACGATGAGGCAGATGAGCGGCACCAGGTCGTAGGCGAAGCGCTGGCCGGTGATCGCTCCGCGGTCCTTCATGCGGCGCCAGAGGAAGAAGGAGGCGCCGGCGATGACGAGGACGGCCGCGATGTCGAGGCCGTGGAACATGAGCCAGCCGAGGACGCCGAGGGAGTCGAAGCCGATGACCTTGAAGCCCCAGATCCGCATCTCGTAGCCGGGGCCCGAGCCGGTCGACGAGGTGAAGGTGAACCAGCCCCAGGTGAGGGGGAAGGTGATCGCGGCGGCGAGCAGGCAGCCCCAGAAGACGAGCTGGTGGGCCGCCCAGCGGGCGTGCGAGCGGGCGCCGAGGAACTTCTGGAAGCCGAGGTAGGTGGCGATCATCTTCGGCAGGGCGGTGGGTGCCCTGCGGAAGTTCGCGACGGAGAAGAAGGACCGCCGGCCCTGCCGGAAGAGGCGGCGGGCGCCGGGGGCGGAGACCCAGACGGTGTAGCGGTAGGCGACGCCGAAGGCGAGGAAGACGGTCGCGACGGCGTAGGGCAGGAGGGCCGAGTCGAAGTCGCGGAGCAGTCGGCTGCCGAAGACGATCGCGATGATCAGGAGTACCGAGACGGCGGTCCCCGCGAGGGTCGCGCGGCGCCGCACGGCGGCGGGGCTCTGCGGCGGGCGCCCGGCGGCCGCGGGTCCTCCGGGGGTCGGGCCGCCGGTTTCGAGGGTGCTGGGGGCCGGATCGCCCGGCCCGGGGGTCGGCTCGACTGTCTGCGGTGGCTCGGTCACGCCGCCACGGTAAGGCCGTACGGGCCCTTTTTCCTGTTTTGGGTGGTTACCGGGTGAGGGCGTCGCTCAGACGGCGTTCAGGCCGTTGGCCTGGAAGATCTCGCGGGCCGCGGCGACCTGACCGGGCGTCGGGGACGGGGTGTCGTGCAGGGTGAACGGCATGGCGAGTGCCTGCCACTTCGCTTCGCCGAGCTTGTGGAAGGGGAGGATGTCCACGCGGGAGACGTTGCCGAGACCGGCGGCGAAGGCGGCGACTCCCTCGACGTTGGCGGGGTCGTCGGTGAGTCCCGGGACGAGCACGAAGCGGACGTGGACCTCCTGGCCGAGGTCGGCGAGGCGCCGGGCGAAGTCCAGGGTCGGCCGCAGCGGCCTGCCGGTGACCTTCTTGTACGTGTCCGGGTCCCAGGACTTGATGTCGAGCAGGACCAGGTCGGTGTCGCGGAGTAGGGCGTCGGTGGCGCGGACACCCAGGAAGCCCGAGGTGTCGAGGGCCGTGTGGAGGCCGAGCTCGTGCTTCATCCGGTGCAGCAGCTCGCCGGTGAAGACGGGCTGGAGGAGCGGTTCACCGCCGGAGACGGTGGCGCCGCCGCCGGACGCGGAGATGAAGCGGACGTACTTGGCGGCCTCGGCGATCACGTCGTCGGCGGAGGTCCGGTTCCCGTCGCGCATCCGCCAGGTGTCGGGGTTGTGGCAGTGGAGGCAGGTGAGGGGGCAGCCGGAGAGGAAGGCGACGAAGCGGGTGCCGGGGCCGTCGACCCCGGTGGACAGGTCCCAGGAGTGGACCGAGCCCTCTGAGGGCCGCCGGGTCGCCGCGGCGGCCGGGGTGACGGGACCGAGGGCGAGGCTGGTCATGGCGGGGCCTCCTGAGGAGGTCGGAGGTGTCGGGCGTGCCCCGGGGCCGGCGGTGAGGGCCACCGGCCCCGGATGAGGGGGCTACAGCGAGCCGTGGAAGGTGCGGTTGAGGACGTCGAGCTGCTGGTCGCGGGTGAGGCGGACGAAGTTCACCGCGTATCCGGAGACCCGGATGGTCAGCTGCGGGTAGTTCTCGGGGTGCTCCATGGCGTCCATGAGGACGTCGCGGTCGAGGACGTTGACGTTCATGTGGAAGCCGCCGGTGGCCATGTAGCCGTCGAGGACGCCGGCGAGGTTCCTGATCCGCTCCTCGGGGGTGCGGCCCAGACCGTCGGGGGTGACGGTGCTGGTCAGCGAGATGCCGTCCTCGGCGTCCTCGTAGGGGAGCTTGGCGACCGAGAGGGCAGAGGCGACGTAGCCGTGGGTGTCGCGGCCGTTCATCGGGTTGGCGCCCGGCGAGAAGGGCTCGCCGGCGCGGCGCCCGTCGGGGGTGTTGCCGGTCTTCTCGCCGTAGACGACGTTGGAGGTGATGGTCAGGACGGACTGGGTGTGCTCGGCGTTCCGGTACGTAGGGTGCTTGCGGACCTTCCGCATGAACTCCTCGACCAGCCGGACCGCGATCGCGTCGACGCGCTCGTCGTTGTTGCCGTACGCCGGGTAGTCGCCCTCGACGACGTAGTCGGTGGCGAGGCCGGTCTCGTCCCTGACCGGGGTGACCTTGGCGTACTTGACGGCCGCGAGGGAGTCGGCGGCGACGGCGAGGCCGGCGATGCCGCAGGCCATGGTGCGGCGCACGTCGCGGTCGTGGAGCGCCATCTCGACGCGTTCGTAGGCGTACCGGTCGTGCATGTAGTGGATGACGTTGAGGGCGTGGACGTAGACGCTCGCGAGCCATTCCATCTGCTCGTCGAACTTGGCCATGACCTCGTCGTAGTCGAGGACGTCCGAGGTGAGGGCGCCGGTGGACGGGCCGACCTGCGCGCCGGACTTCTCGTCGCGGCCGCCGTTGATCGCGTACAGGAGGGTCTTGGCGAGGTTCACGCGGGCGCCGAAGAACTGCATCTGCTTGCCGACGGGCATCGCCGAGACGCAGCAGGCGATGGCGGTGTCGTCGCCGAAGCGGGGGCGCATCTGCTCGTCCGACTCGTACTGCACGGAGGAGGTGTCGATGGAGACCCGGGCGCAGAACTCCTTGAAGCCCCGGGGGAGCCGCGGCGACCAGAAGACGGTCATGTTCGGCTCGGGGGCCGGGCCGAGGTTGTAGAGGGTCTGGAGGTACCGGAAGGAGGTCTTCGTGACCAGCGGGCGGCCGTCCTCGCCCATGCCGGCGATGGACTCGGTGACCCAGGTGGGGTCGCCGGAGAACAGCTCGTCGTACTCGGGGGTGCGCAGGAAGCGGACCATGCGGAGTTTGATGATGAAGTCGTCGACGAGTTCCTGGGCCTGCTCCTCGGTGAGGCGGCCGGCCTCGATGTCGCGCTGGAGGTAGACGTCGAGGAAGGTGGAGGTCCGGCCGAGGGACATCGCGGCGCCGTTCTGCTCCTTCACGGCGGCGAGGTAGGCGAAGTACAGCCACTGGACGGCCTCGCGGCCGGTGGCGGCGGGGCCGGAGACGTCGTGGCCGTAGGAGGCGGCCATCGCCTTGAGTTCGCCGAGGGCCCGGATCTGCTCGGAAAGTTCCTCGCGGAGCCGGATGGTCTCCTCCAGGGAGCGGTTCCCGGCGGGGAGGGCGTCGAGCTCCGCCTTCTCCTCCTTCTTCACCTCGACGAGGCGGTCGACGCCGTAGAGGGCGACGCGGCGGTAGTCGCCGATGATGCGGCCGCGGCCGTAGGCGTCGGGGAGCCCGGTGACGATGCCGGCCTTGCGGGCGGCGCGGATCTCGGGGGTGTAGGCGTCGAAGACGCCGGCGTTGTGGGTCTTGCGGTACTGGGTGAAGACCTTCTCGAGGTCCTCGGAGACGGGGTAGCCGTAGGTCTCCAGGGCGCCGGCGACCATCCGCCATCCGCCGTACGGCATGATCGCGCGCTTCAGCGGGGCGTCCGTCTGGAGGCCGACGATCAGGTCCTTGTCGCGGTCGATGTACCCGGGGGCGTGGGCGGTGATGGTGGAGGGTACGTCGTACGCGACGTCGTGGACGCCCTTGGCGCGCTCCTCGGGGAACTTGTCCGTGACGGCCTTCCACACGGCGGTGGTCCGCTCGGTGGGCCCGGCGAGGAAGGAGTCGTCGCCCTCGTACGGCATGTAGTTCTGCTGGATGAAGTCGCGGACGTCGATGGCGTCCCGCCAGAGCCCGCCCTTGAAGCCCTTCCAGGCCTGCCCGTTCACCGTCGCTTCAGCAGGGGTCGCAGTCACTGCCCGCACCGCCTTCTTCGATTCGTTCGATCGCGTCGTTGCCTGCTTCCATCCCACTCCTGTTGATCGATCGTTTCGGTCGGCATTGGTCACCTGTCGACGGACCGAAGTCCCGTCCTCGGCGTGCGGAAAGGCCCCGCCGTGGCGGGGCCTTTTCTCGAAGGTGTCGGTTCGGCTGTGCCGGTTCAGCCGTGTCGGTTCGGCTGTGTCGGACGGCTGTGTCGGTTCGGCTGTGTCGGTTCAGCTGGGGGCCTCGGCGTTCCTGCGGGCGTAGAACCACCAGGTCACGACCATGCAGCTGAGGTAGAAGGCGACGAATCCCCACATGGCGCTGGTCACGGCCACCGAGCCGAAGAGGGCCGGGATGAAGAAGAAGCCGTAGGCCGCTATGGCCGAGGTGAAGCCCGTGACGGCGCCGGACTCCATCTCCGCCTGCTTCAGCGCCCTGGCGTGTTCCGGCGTGCCTTCCTCCAGCCCCTTGAGGTGGGTGCCGCGGAAGATGACGGGGATCTGGCGGAAGGTGGAGCCGTTGCCGATGCCGGAGAAGAAGAACGCGGCGAGGAAGCAGAAGAAGAAGCCGTAGAAGGAGCCGCCGTCACTGCCCGAGGGCAGGAAGGTGATCACTCCGACGATCGAGGCGGCCATGCCCACGAAGGACAGGATCGTGACCCGGGCGCCGCCCCACTTGTCGGCGATCCAGCCGCCGCCCCAGCGGGCCAGGGCGCCCACGGCCGGGCCCATCCAGGCGTAGGTGGCGACCGAGTAGTCCGGGAACGTGGTCTTGATCAGCATCGGCAGGGCGGCGGCGAAGCCGATGAAGGAGCCGAAGGTACCGACGTACAGCCAGGTCATCAGCCAGTTGTGCTTGCGCCTGAAGATGATCTTCTGCTGGCGGAACGGGGTCGAGGCGACCTTCAGGTCGTTCTGGCCGAACCAGGCGACCGCGGCGAGGACGAGCAGCACCGGGACCCAGAGGAACGCGGCGTTCTGCAGGTGGACGGGCGTGCCGTCGGCCTTGTGCTGCGCCGAGCCGATCGCGATGGTCGACCAGGTGATGACGATCGGCGTGAGCAGCTGGACGACGGAGACGCCGAGGTTGC
The DNA here is from genome assembly GCF_040815545.1 of Streptomyces sp. LMG1-1-1.1. NCBI lineage: Bacteria > Bacillati > Actinomycetota > Actinomycetes > Kitasatosporales > Streptomycetaceae > Streptomyces > Streptomyces sp. LMG1-1-1.1. The sequence continues at coordinate 23,782 of NZ_JBFPNH010000041.1, forward strand.
CGAGACCGCCGTTGATGCCGGTCGCGCTGCCCTTCTTCGCCTTGGGGAAGAAGAAGCCGATGTTGGCGAGGGAGGAGGCGAAGTTCGCGCCGCCGATGCCGCAGAGGGCCGCGATGGCGACCATCACCGCGTACGGGGTCGTCGGGTCCTGGATCGCGATGCCGAGCCAGATCAGCGGCACGATCAGCACCACCGTCGACAGGGCGGTGAAACGGCGCTGGCCGACCATCGGGCCGAGGAACGTGTAGAGGATCCGGGCCGTGCCGCCGGTCAGACCGGGGATGGCCGTCAGCCAGAACAGCTGGGACGTCGAGAACCCGAAGCCGACGTCCTTCAGGTTGGTCGCCGTGACGGACCACACCTGCCAGACGACGAAGGCCACGAGCAGCGCCGGGACCGCGATCCACAGGTTGCGGGTGGCGACCTTCCTGCCGACGGACTTCCAGAACAGCTCGTTCTCGGGCTCCCAGTCGGCGATCGGCTTGCCGGGGCGGTACTGCTCCGTGTCGTACGAGGGGGCCGGCCCACCCGTCCTTCTGTCGGTCCGGGACTGGACTACGGAACTCATGGCGCTTCCCTGCCTTTTCGCGGACTTCCCTTGCCCTTCCACGCTGCGCCCCCGCACAAGGGGGAGGTGAGTGCCGATGGTCGCCGGACGCGCGGGCGTACGTCGCCCCGTCCGACGGGGCGTAGGTCCCGTCAGCGGCGGGCCGGAGGGACCGGGAGGACGCCGGGTCGGGAGGGCCGGGAGGGCGACGGGCCGGACCGGGAGGACCGCGCGGCATCGCGACCGCCCCGCAAGCCGCCACGACCTTCGTCTCCGCATCCGCGTGGCCGACGAGCGGCCGGGCAGCCCCCTCTGCTGTGCTTGGGTACATGACACAACCGTTTCTGCCTCTCACCGCGCGCTCCCGTGAGGAGTCGCACCGGGCCGCCACGCCGCTGGAACTGTTCTTCGACCTGTGTTTCGTGGTGGCCGTCGCCCAGGCGGGCGCGGAGCTCGTGCACGCGGTCGCCGAGGGGCACACGGGCGAAGGGATCGCGAACTACGTGATGGTGTTCTTCGCGATCTGGTGGGCGTGGATGAACTTCACGTGGTTCGCGTCGGCGTACGACAACGACGACGTGCTGTACCGCGTCGTCACGCTCGTCCAGATCGCCGGCGTGCTCATCCTGGCCGCCGGGGTCTCGCGCGCCGCCCAGCAGCACGACTTCCTCGTCGTCTACCTCGGCTACGTCGTCATGCGGGTCGCGCTCGCGTCGCAGTGGCTGCGCGCCGCGCACCACGCCACCGATCCCGCCGAGCGGACGATGTGCCGGCGGTACGCGGGCGGGGTCCTCGCCTGCCAGGTCGGCTGGCTCGCGCTGGTCCTCGCCCCTGAGCCCGCACGCCCCTGGGTCTTCCTCGTGATGGCGCTGGTCGAGATGGCCGTGCCCGTGTACGCGGAGAAGGACGCCCCGAGCACCTGGCACCCGCACCACATCGCCGAGCGGTACGGCCTGTTCACCATCATCGTGCTCGGCGAGACCGTCGCCGCCGCGACCGTCGCCGTGAAGTCGGGCATCGTCGAGCACGACGCGCTCGGCGAGCTGCTGCCGATCGCCGCCGGCGGTCTGCTGCTGGTCTTCGCCGCCTGGTGGATCTACTTCGTCGTGCCCGCCCACGCCCGGCTGACCTCCAGCCGCCAGGGCTTCCTGTGGGGCTACGGCCACTACGTCATCTTCACCTCGGCCGCCGCCGTCGGCGCGGGCCTGGAGATCGCCGTCGAGCAGTCCGTCGGCAAGGCCCACATCTCCACCCTCGCCGCCTCCGCGGCGGTGACGATCCCGTCCGCCGTCTTCCTGCTGTCCGTATGGCTGCTCCACGCCCGCTACTTCAAGGTCGGCATCGCCCAGCAACTCGTCCTCCCGGGCGCGGCGTTCGCCATCCTCATGTGCTCCTTCGCCGGCCACTGGGCGGTCCTCTCCGCCGGACTCGTCGCGGCCGCCGCCGTCGCGATCGGCGTGACCCTGACCGCCCGCAACCCGGCGACCCGGCCGACGGCGACCGACTGAGGGATGACGGACCGCGGGGCGACGGACCGTAGGCCGAGGGTCGGGAGTCGAAGGCCGAGGGTCGGCCCGACCCCTGGAGCACGCCCGCCGCCCTGCGCCACAATCCGGCACATGATCTTCCGCCTCCTCGGGCCGCTCGTGCTCGCCGATGCCGCCGGGGCGCCGCTGCCCGTCACCGGCGGCCCGAAGGTCCGGGCCCTGCTCGTCCGGCTGTCGCTCGACGCGGGCCGGGTCGTGCCGGTCGAGCGCCTCGTCGACGGGTTGTACGGGGAGGAGCCGCCGGCCGGTGCGCCGGGCGCCCTCCAGGCGCAGGTGTCGCGGCTGCGGCGGACCCTCCCGGCGGGGGTGGCGGTGGAGTTCTCCGGCGCCGGGTACCGGCTGGCCGTCGGGGATCCCGTCGCGGACGTGGACGTGCTGCGGTTCGAGGCCCTCGCGCGGGAGGGTGCGCGGGCCAGGGCGGCGGGCGACCCCGTACGCGCGGCCGCGTTGCTGGGAGAGGCGCTCGGGCTGTGGCGGGGGCCCGCGCTCGCCGATGTGCGGGACGCGCCGTTCGCGGCGGCCCAGGTGGCCCGGCTCGACGCCTCACGGCTCGACGCGGTGGAGGAGTGGGCGGCCGCCGCCCTCGCCGCCGGCAGCGATCCGGCTCTCCTGGTGCGGGAGTTGGAGCGGCCGTCCCGGGAACAGCCGCTCCGGGAGCGGCTGCGGGCGCTCCAGATGCGGGCGCTGGGCGCCGCGGGGCGGCAGGCGGAGGCGCTCGCCGTGTACGAGGAGGTGCGGGCGGCGCTCGTCCGGGAACTGGGCGCGGACCCGTCCCCCGAACTGTCCGCCGTCCACCTGGAACTCCTCCGGGGCGCACCGGCGGGGCCCCGCCCCGCTCCCCCGCCGCTGCCCGCGCCCCTGACGGACTTCGTCGGACGGCGCCGGGAACGCGAGCGGCTCGCCTCCCTGGTGGCCGCCTCCCGCCTCGTGACCGTCGTGGGACCGGGCGGCGCGGGGAAGACCCGGCTCGCTCTGGAGGTGGGAGCGGGGTCGCGGCTGCCGGGCGAGGTGTACTTCGTGGACCTGGGCGCGGTCCCGGGGAGCGGGACCGCAGGAAACGGGGCCGGGACCGCGACCACGGAGGCAGCCGGGAACGGGGCCGGGACCGCAATCGGGGAGGCAGCCTGCGCGGGGATCGGTGAAGCAGCCGGGAACGGCGCCGGGGAGGGGGAGGTCTCCGAGGCGTTCGCGCGGGCCGTCGGGGTGCGCGGGGAGGCGCGGCTCGACGTCGCGCTGGCCGGGCGGCCCGTGGTGCTGATCGTGGACAACTGCGAGCACGTCGTCGACGAGACGGCGGTGCTGGTACGGCGTCTGCTGGCGGCCTGCCCGGGGCTGCGGGTGCTGACGACGAGCCGTGAGGCGCTCGGGATCACCGGGGAGGCACTGCTGCCGCTCGGGGCGATGGAGCCGGAGAGCGCGCAGGAGCTGTTCGTGCGGCGGGCCGCCGCCGTACGGCCCGGATTCACCGGCCACGCGCGCGTGGCGGAGCTCTGCGCGGGACTCGACGGACTGCCGCTGGCCGTCGAGCTCGCGGCGGCCCGGCTGCGGTCCCTGTCCGTGGACGAGCTCGCGGACGGCCTCGGCGAACGGTTCGAGCGGTTCGAGCTGCTGTCGCGCGGCGACCGTACGGCCCCGCGACGGCACCGCACCCTGCGGGCCGTCGTCGACTGGAGCTGGTCGCTGCTCGAACCCGACGAACGGGAACTCGCCGCGCGCCTCTCGGTCTTCCGCGGCGGGGCGACGGCGGACGCCGTCGCCCGGGTGTGCGGGGCGGGCGCAGGTCCGCTGGCCTCCCTCGTGGAGAAGTCGCTCGTCGAGCTGCGCGACGGCCGCTACCGGATGCTGGAGACGATCCGCGCCTACGCCGCCGAGCGGCTCCCCGACACCGATCCGGCGCCCGCCGCCCACCACGCGTACTACCGCGGGCTCGCCGAGACCGCCGACCCCGAACTGCGCGGCCCCGACCAGCTGGAGTGGCTCGCCCGCCTCGACGCGGAGGACGCCGACCTGCGTGCCGCGCTCCGCGGCGGCACCCCGGACGACGGCCTCCGCATGGTCGCCGCCCTCACCCCGTACTGGTGGCTCCGCGGCCTCCGCGGCCTCGTGGCCGCACCGGTCGCCGAACTCCTCGACCGCGTGACGCCCACCGCCGAACTCGGCGAGGAGTACGCGCTCTGCGTCCTCGCGGCCGGCCTCCGCGACGGCGCACACGTGGACCGCGCCCAGGCGTTCCTCGCCTCCCGTACGAGCCCGCTCCGGCAGCCGTACACGGCCTTCCTCTGGGCCACGGCCGTCGGCCGGCACGAAGGCCCCGCCGGGGATCCGGCCTCGTCACGGAGCCCCGGCGCCGTCCCTGGGCTGCTCCTCGGCGACGACCCCTGGTCCCGCTCCCTCGCCCTCGTCGGCCGCGCCCTGCTGGCGCTGTCGGCGACCCCGCCCGCACCGGATTCGGCCGAGGCGCTCCTGACGGAGGCGCTGGCCGGCTTCCGGGGGCTGGGGGAACGCTGGGGGACGGCCACCGCCCTCGAAGGCCTGGCGGCGCTGTCCCCCGAGCCGCTGCCGCTCCTCGCGGAGGCGCTGGAGCTCTTCGAGTCGCTGGGCGTCGCCGAGGACGTCGTGGACCTGCTCCACCGCCGTGCCGCCGTCCACGAGGCGGCCGGAGACCCCGGCGCCGCGGCGGCCGACCGCGCCCGCGCGTCGGACACGGCCCGGCGGGCGGGCCTGCCGGCGGCGTGAGGGCGGGCGGCCAGGGACCGTCGGAGGCTGCCATCCACGGGCCAGTTGCCGTCAACGGCTGCCATCCGGTGGTCAGTGGCTGTCAACGTCTGCCATCCGCTGGCCGATGGCCGTCAACGTCTCCCGGCCGGTGGCCAGTGTCCGTCAGTCGCCGTCAGTCGACGGTCAGCGGCTCGTCAGCGGTCGGCGCGAGTGTCTCTCCTGTGCCCCGGGGAGACGCCCCGGGCCGCGTCGGAAGCCCGAGGAGACCGCCATGCAGCAGGAGATCACCCGTACCGCCCTCGTCACCGGTTCGTCGCGCGGGATCGGGCGGGCCATCGCGCGGCGGCTGGCCGCCGACGGGATGGTGGTGGCGGTGCACTACGGGCGGGACGCGGGGGCGGCGCGGGAGACGGTGGACCTGATCGCGGGGGACGGGGGACGGGCGTTCTCGGTGGGGGCGGACCTGGCCACGTACGAGGGGGTGTCGGCGCTCGTCGGGGGCGTGCGGGCGGGGCTCGCCGCGCACAGCGGGGAGGCCGTGCTCGACGTCCTGGTGAACAACGCCGCGGCGACGGGCTCGGGCGGGCATCTGGCGGACGAGACGCCGGAGCTGTTCGACCGGTTGTTCGCGGTCAACGTGCGGGCGCCGTACTTCCTGGTGCAGGGGTTGCTGCCGGTGATGAGGGACGGCGGAAGGATCGTGAACATCGGTTCGGCCGTCACCCGGATCGCGCTCGCCGACGAGCTGGCGTACGCGATGTCGAAGGGGGCGATGGAGACGTTCACGCGCACGCTGGCCAATGTGGTCGGGGCGCGCGGGATCACCGTCAACACGGTCGCCCCGGGCCCGACGCAGACCGACGGGCTGACCGCCGCGATGGCGGCGATGCCCGAGCTGGAGGGGATGCTGATCGGCGGTCAGGCGCTGCCGTGGGTCGGGCAGCCGGAGGACATCGCGGACCCGGTCGCGTTCCTCGCGTCGGAGGACGGCCGGTGGATCACCGGGACGGTGATCGACGCCTCGGGCGGCACCTACCTCGGCCCGAAGCGCTGACCCGGGCGCGGGGAACCAAGCCCCGTGGTAGGCAGGGGACATGACACTTCCCGAGGAGACGGTCGGGCGGGACGCGATCACCGACGTGAGCGGGCTGCGCGTGGGGCACGCGCGCGTGGCCGGGTCCGGGGCCCTGAGCGGGACGACGGTGGTCCTGGCCCCGGAGGGCGGGATGGTCGCGGCCGTGGACGTGCGCGGCGGCGGGCCCGGCACGCGGGAGACCGACGCCCTGGACCCGCGGAACGTGGTCCAGAGGATCGACGCGGTGGTCCTGACCGGCGGGAGCGCGTACGGCCTGGACGCGGCCGCCGGGGTGATGGCCTGGCTGGAGGAGCGGCACCGGGGCGTGCGGGTGGGTCCCGACCCGTCCCACGTGGTGCCGGTGGTGCCGGCGGCCTGCGTCTTCGACCTGGGGCGCGGCGGCGACTTCGCGGCCCGGCCGGACGCGGCGACGGGCCGCGCGGCGGTGGAGGCGGCGGCCGCGAGCGGGGACCACGCGCGCGTGGAGACGGGCGCGGTCGGCGCGGGCACCGGGGCGGTGGCCGGCGGGCTGCGGGGCGGGGTGGGGACGGCGAGCACCGTCCTGGAGTCGGGGATCACGGTCGGCGCGCTCGTCGTGGTCAACGCGGCGGGCTCGGTCGTCGACCCGGCGAACGGCGTCCCGTACGGCTGCTACTTCGCGGACGGCCGGCTGGTCCTCCCGGAGCCCCCGGTCCACGAGGCGGCCGTGCGGCGGCTCGCCGAGGCGCGGCGGACGGCCGCGCCGCCGCCGCTGAACACCACGCTCGCCGTGGTCGCGACGGACGCGGTGCTGACCCGCTCCCAGGCGCGGAAGGTCGCGGGCACGGCCCACGACGGCATCGCGCGCGCGGTGCGCCCGGTGCACCTGATGAACGACGGGGACACGGTCTTCGCGGTCGCCACCGGAGTGCGGGAGCTGCCCGCGGAGCCGGGGCCGCTCGCCCTGAACGAGATCCTGGCCGCGGGCGCGGACCTGGTGACCCGGGCGATCGTCCGGGCCGTGCTCGCGGCCCCGGGCGGACGGCGCGGTCCGGGCGGCGACTTCCCCTCGTACCGCGAGCTGTACGGAACGGCAGCGGACGCGTACTCCCGGTAAGCCCACGGGAGTTGGAGCCGAACCGACGGGAACTTCCGGTGCGCGCCCTTCGTTTTCCCGAACCCCGGACACGATGTCAGACCCAGGGACTACGTTAAGCAAGCACCAAGTGACATGCGGCGACGGCCTGGAGACCCTCTTGAACGATCCGCAGGATCCTCACGATCCCTTCGAGACGACCGAGACGCACCTTGAGCGCCTCCTCGGCCGGGCGCTCAACTCCTTCGACCTGCCCGACTCGACCGTCGAGCGCCTCGGTTCGGCGCTCGCGCACTCCAGCGCGCTGCACTCCTCGCACCACAGCGCGTCGCTGCACCGGACCACCCACCGCCACACGTACCTGCTCGCCGACGGCAGCGCGCTCAGCCTCTGGGAGCTCGTGCACAACACCGGCCGGGACGGCGCCCTGCAGCACGAGCTGTACGCGGAGGAGTCGGAGGCCCGGCTCGCCGCGTCCCGGCTGCCGACCGGGCCGCTGCCGGGCTGGACGGTCGAGCGCTCCGACGGCCGCGCCCTCGACGAGGACGACGACCTGGAGCTGTTGAGCGCCCTGCTCGCCCGCCCCATACCCGCCCAGCCCCGGATGTACGTGCCGGACAACTCCGCCGACCACGCGCGCCGCGTCCTGCGGCGCGCGGAGAACGCGGACCGGCCGGGAGAGCGGACGGTCCGCCGCCTCCGGCTGGCCTTCGCGCACCACATCACGCAGGCCTTCGGTCGCCACTGCCCGGTCGAAGGCGGCCGGGACGCCGGCTTCACCCTCTACGAGCACCAGTTCCTGCTGCTCGACGGCAGCGAGATCAGCCTGTGGGAGGTCGAGCACACCTCGACCCCCGACGGCCGGCACATGTGCGAGGTGTACGAGTCCGAGCGCGCGGCCCGCGACGCGATGGAGTCCCGCTCCCGGGTCCGCTGACGCCCGTACCGCCGCAGGTCCGTACCGTCGCACGGCCGGACCCGCCGCGGCACCCCCGCCGCCCCCGCGTTCCTCAGACGAGCGCGGGGGCGGCGGCCTCGTCCGGCCGGGCGGCCTCGTCCAGCCGGGCGGCCGCGAACGCCCGGTTGGCGCGGGTCTGCTCGCGGTAGCTCTCGGGCAGGTCCGGCAGCGCGAGCAGCCGGTCGCAGGCGGCCAGCGAGGCCGCGTGGTCCCCGGTCCAGTACGCGGTGATCGAGTACTCGAAGAGCAGCCCCCACCGGTACACCCACGGCTGGAGGAACAGCAGGTCGCCGGGAGGCGGCTCCCGGTCGACGACGGCCGAGACGACGGCGTGCGCGGCGTGGTGGCGGCGCATCGTCCGCAGCCGCGCCACCAGCTCGTAACAGGCCTCAAGGCGCTCCGGACGCGACTCCCAGGCCCGCGAGAGGGCGTCCATCGCGGCCGGCCACTCGCCGGCGTCGGCCCGGAGGACTCCGGACTGGAGCAGCGAGTAGTACACCTCCTCGCCCCAGCCGCCCATGGCCGCGCGCCGCTCGTAGAGGGTGACGGCCTCGTCGGAGCGGCCCATGTCCCGCATGGTCTGCGCGAGGTAGAAGACCGTACGGGGGTTGGTCGGGTCGCGGTCGAGCTCGGCGCCCAGGAGCCGGGCGTCGCGCTCGAACTTGTCGTGGCGCGAGCCGCCGTCGGCGTAGTCCTCGATGACGAGGGCGTCCAGGTTCTCCTGCACGTGGTCCCGGTCGGCCGTCAGGTACTCGTGCGTCACGCCCTCGTACCGCCACGGCAGATCGCCTCTGACCAGGCGCTTGATCCGGTACTCCAGCGCCCCCTCGTGGCGGATCATGTACGCGTCGGCGGTCAGCGTCAGCGGCCCCTCCTGCCGTAGGACGTGGTCGGCGTCGAGGAGCAGGAGGTAGTCGGCCCGGCCGCGCGCGTGCGCGATGTTCAGGCTGCGGTTGTGGCCGAAGTTCACCCACGGGTCCTCCCGCAGCTCGCCCGGAATGCCGGCGAGCGCGCCGCGGATCAGCTCCCGCGTCCCGTCCGTGGACCCGGTGTCGGAGATGACCCAGGTGTCCACGAGGCCGCGGACGGAGGCGAGGCAGCGCTCGATCACGGCGGCCTCGTTCTTGACGATCATGCACAGGCAGATGGACGGCTGCACGGCAACACCACTTCCGGTCGGTACGGGGGAGCTGGCGGGGTGCGCGACCCTACGTAGGGCAGGTCCGGCGGCGCCGTCGGCGCGCCGCGCCACCCTCCGGAGTTCGCCGTCGTGCACGCATCCGTTCGGCTGTCGGCGCTGGGCCATGGCGTTGAGAGTGCCGCCGAACCGTCAAGACTTCGCATGCGCAATCCGATGATCCGACAAAGGGAGCGCCGCAGGTGCTCCTCGGACATCTCCCACCGGCCCATCCGCCGGTGCAGGAAGGAGCATGCATGCGTCCTGACACCAGGACCCGGACCCGGACCCCGCTGGGCCCGCTCCCCCGCCGTCGCACATGGATCGGCGGCGGCGCCATCGCCTCGGTCGCCCTCGTCCTCACCGGCTTCGCGTCCCCCGCGACAGCCACCGCAGCCACCTGGGGCCGAACCCCCGTCCCCGGCGCCCCCGGCGCCGCGAGCACCCCCCTGGCAGGCCCCCCGCCCCACGGCTGCCAGAAGCAGGGCCCCCGCCAGCACCCCGACGCCGACCACGCGCCCGAGGCCGAGAACGAGCACGGGGGTGGCCCCGCGAACTCCCTCCAGGAGTTCCTGGACCACGAGATCCAGCCCCTCGTCGAGGGCACCACCCCCCGCACCATCGCCGGCGGCGACGACGACTGCCGGCCCGGCCCCCCTGGCCCCACCGGCCCCAAGGGCCCGAAGGGCGACACCGGTCCCACCGGTCCCACCGGAGCGACGGGTGCCACTGGGGCGACGGGAGCTACTGGTGCGACCGGTGCTACCGGAGCGACGGGCGCCACGGGAGCCACGGGCGCCACCGGAGCGACTGGAGCTACCGGCGCGACCGGAGCCACGGGTGCGACCGGAGCCACGGGCGAGACCGGTCCGACCGGCGCGACCGGCGCCACAGGGGCGACTGGGGCCACCGGAGCCACGGGTGAAACCGGCCCGACCGGACCGACCGGCGCCACGGGTGCCACCGGCGCCACCGGAGCGACAGGTGAAACCGGCGCGACCGGCGCCACGGGAGCAACGGGCGCCACAGGCGCCACGGGCGCCACAGGAGCTACCGGCGCAACCGGAGCAACCGGAGCAACCGGAGCAACGGGTGCCACAGGCGCCACCGGCCCCTGCTCCGACATCGACCTCTACGCCCCCTCCAGCACGGAGGACCAGCAGGCGGTGCTCACCGGCGGCAAGGTCTACGTCGGACGGGCGGCCGTGGCAGGCGGGACGATCGTCTGGCAGGACCTGACGAACGAGGTCGCGACGGCGACGGACCCGCGGAACCGCTTCTTCCCCGCCGACGCCTGCGGTGTGTCCTACGACAACCAGGGCAACACGGCTCTGGTGAAGGTCGTGACCAGAGGCGGACAGGTGTGGCAGACGTTCGGCCAGACCAACGGCTCGAACTTCATCTGGGCCAACGACTGGACCCAGCAGACGACGCCCACGCCGGCGGTGCTGCGCACGAGCGGGTTCAAGAGCGCGCTGCCGCCGGGCACACCCCGCAACCTCGTTCCCCCGGGCGCGAAGCGCCCCTGACGGACGGGTGACACGGCGAAGGGCCCTGCCCGGGGTGGTGTCCCCGGGCAGGGCCCTTCGGTGAGCGGTGCTCCCGGTCAGTGGGCGAGCGCCGGCTCCTTCTCCACGGACTCGGAGGCGTCCTCGCCCTCGTCGCCGCCCTCAAGGTGCTGCTTCGGCTTGGCGGGCAGCGCGAACATCACCAGGAAGATCGCGGCGAGCACGCCGGCCGCCCAGCCGAGGGAGTTCTGGAAGGCGTCGGTGAAGGCCGCCCCCACCTCGGCCGGGGCCTGGGCGAGGTGCTTGTCGTCGATGACGCCGAAGAAGACGACGGAGACCAGGCCGAGGCCGAGCGCGTTGCCCATCTGCCCGGTCGTGTTGATCAGACCGGAAGCGGAACCGGCGTGCTCGCGCGGCACCTCGGAGAGCACGGCGTCCGTCAGCGGGGCCACGATCAGGCCCATGCCGAGGCCCATGATCACCAGCGGCGCGATCATCTGCCAGGAGTGGATCCCGGTGCCGTAGCGGCCCGCCTCGAAGAGGTAGAGCAGGATGCCCGCGATCATCGTGAGCGCGCCGGCCTGGAGGACCTTGCGGCCGAAGCGCGGCACCAGCTGCTGCACCGAGAGACCAGCGGCCACCGAGACGGCGATGGAGAACGGCACTCCCGTGAGCCCCGCCTTCAGCGGGCTCCAGCCGAGCCCGATCTGCATGTAGAGCGTCCAGACCAGGAAGAAGATGCCGAGCACGACACCGAAGGTCAGCTGCACGGCGATGCCGGCGGCGAAGCTCTTCACCTTGAACAGCGACAGCTCGACGAGCGGCGAACCGTCCTTGTTCGTCTTGTACTTCTCGTACGCGACGAGGGCGCCGAACACGACCAGGCTGCCGGCCATCATCAGGTGGCCCCACAGCGGCCAGTCCAGCTCACGGCCGCGGGTCAGCGGGTAGATCAGCATGAGCAGCGCGGCGGTCACCAGGAGCATGCCGACGATGTCCAGACGGAGCGCCTTCGGCGCCTTGGACTCGGTGATGAACTTCCGACCGAGGAGCAGACCGGCGACGCCGACCGGCAGGTTGATCAGGAAGATCGGACGCCACTCCAGGCCCGCGATGTTCCACTGGGTGAGCAGCGCGCCGAGCAGCGGGCCGGAGACCGCGCCGAGACCGATGATCGCGCCGAACATCCCGAACACCTTGCCGCGCTCGTGCGCCGGGAAGGTGACGTGGATGATCGACAGGACCTGCGGCACCATCATCGCGGCGGCCGCGCCCTGGAGGAGGCGGGAGCCGACCAGCATCTCCTGGTTGGCCGCGAAGCCGCAGAGCGCCGAGGCGAGGGTGAAGCCGGCCGTGCCGATGAGGAAGAGGCGCTTGCGCCCGTAGATGTCGCCGAGCCGGCCGCCGGTGATCAGCCCGGCCGCGAAGGCGAGCGCGTAACCGGCGGTGATCCACTGGATGGCCCCGAAGGAGGCGCCGAGGTCCCGCTCGATGCTGGGGATCGCGATGTTGACGATCGTGGCGTCGACCAGATCCATGAAGGCCGCCGTCATGACGATGGCGAGGGCGATCCAGCGTCGCTTGTCCGCCGTGTCCGTGGGGGCCGCATCCGTGACGGCGTCGTGTGAACTCATAAGAGGAAGATAGAACCGATCTAGGTCAAATGATGTCCTAGATAAGCCGCATCCTGGAAGACATGACGGACACCCCGGTACGACTCCTGAACCTGCTCTCGCTCCTCCAGACCCCGCGCGAGTGGCCCGGAAGCGAACTCGCCGAACGGCTCTCGGTCTCCCCGCGCACCATCCGCCGGGACATCGACCGCCTCCGCGACCTCGGCTACCCCGTCGAGGCGACCCTCGGCGCGGTCGGCGGCTACCGTCTCGTCGCCGGTACGGCCATGCCGCCGCTCCTCCTCGACGACGAGGAGGCCGTCGCCATCGCCGTCGGCCTGCGGGCCGGGGCGGGACACGCCATCGAGGGCGTCGAAGAGGCCTCCGTCCGGGCCCTGGCGAAGCTGGAACAGGTACTGCCCGCACGGCTCAGGCACCGGGTCTCCACCCTCCAGAACGCCACCATCCCCCTCACCCGGGGCGACGGCGCCACCGTCACACCCGCCACCCTCACCACCCTCGCCGGCACCGTCACCGGCCACGAACGGCTGCGGTTCGGCTACCGCGCCGGGGACGGGACCGAGACCAAACGACTCGTGGAGCCGTACCGGCTCGTCTCCACCGAGCGCCGCTGGTACCTCGTCGCGTACGACCTCGGGCGCGAGGACTGGCGCACCTTCCGCGTCGACCGCGTCAGCGAGCCCTTCGCCACGGGCGCCCGCTTCACCCCGCGCGAACTGCCCTCCGGCGACGCCGCCACCTACATGGCCCGCTCCATGGCCCGGGCCCAGGGCGAGCTCGACCTCGACGTCGAGTTCGCCGCGCCCGCGGAGTTCGTCGTCGCCCGCCTCCCCACGCACCTCGTCCCCACCCCCACCGGTCCCGACCGCTGCCGGCTCCGTGCCCGCGTCACCGACTCCGTCGAATGGCTCGCCCTCCGCCTCGCCATGATGGACGTCGACTTCACCGTCCACGGTCCCCCTCCCCTCATCACCCACATCCGCACCCTCTCCACCCGCCTCTCCACCGCCACCCCCTAACCCCACCGCGCCCCCACCCCTCGGGGCCTCCCAGCCCCCATTACGGACCCACGCCCCGTCGGGCCCCCCGTTGCGGACCCGCATCCCGTCGATGTCGGCCAACCCCCGTTGCAGGCACAACGGACGGCTCACCCCCGCCCACCCACGCTGTAGGCACAACGGACGACGCGCCCCCCGTTGTGGGCATTCGTTCCGCTGGGGCGGAACGGGTGGGCACAACGGACGGCGCCCCCTGCCGGGCCTAGGCTTCCGCGCCTGAACCCGCACCGGGTGCCCGGCGAACTATGGGTGCGGGCAGGTGCAGGGGGGCGAGGCGCCGCCGAGGGCGCCGTCCCGTGTGCCCACCCGTCCCGCCCCAGCGGGACGATTGCCCACACGTGGGCCGGGGCGACCGGCGGGCGCAGCCCGCACGACGATGGGCGGCGGGCACAGCCGGCGCAAGGCGCGGGCGCAGACGGGCACGGCAGACCCCGGGGGGCGGTAGGCAGCGCCCACGACGCGGGGCCTCAGGCGCAGCCCGCACAGGGGCCGCAGCCCCCGGGGTGCGGGGCCTCAGGCCCAGCCCGCACAGGGCGGGCGCGACCCCGGGTGCGGGGCACGGTGTACAGGGCGGGCGCGGCCCCGGCCCCGGCCGCGCGAGTCGCCAGGCGCAGCCCACGCGAAGGCGGGCGCGGGGCACGGCGGGCAGGGCAGGGGCCCGGGGGCAGCGCCCCGGGCCCCTGGAGCCGGATGGGGGGGGGCGGTTAGGCGACCGCGTCGAAGCCGGTGTCGTGGGCCATCTTCTTGAGTTCGAGGAGGGCGTGCTTTTCGATCTGGCGGATGCGCTCGCGGGTGAGGCCGTGCTGCTTGCCGACCTCGGTGAGCGTGCGTTCGCGGCCGTCCTCGATGCCGTAGCGCATGCGGATGATGGAGGCGGTGCGGTGGTCGAGCTTGTCGATGAGGTCGTCGAGCTCTTCGCTGCGGAGGAGGGTGAGCACGGACTGCTCGGGGGAGATCGCGGAGGTGTCCTCGAGGAGGTCGCCGAACTGGGTCTCGCCCTGGTCGTCGACCGACATGTTGAGGGAGACGGGGTCGCGGGCCCAGTCGAGGACGTCGATGACGCGCTCGGGTGTCGAGCCGAGCTCGGCGGCGACTTCGGCGGGCTCGGGCTCGCGCCCGTTCTCGCGGTTGAACTCACGCTGGACGCGACGGATGCGGCCCAGTTCCTCCACGAGGTGAACGGGGAGGCGGATGGTCCGGGACTGGTCGGCTATGGACCGGGTGATGGCCTGACGGATCCACCACGTGGCGTACGTGGAGAACTTGAAGCCCTTGGCGTAGTCGAACTTCTCGACGGCGCGCACGAGGCCCGCGTTCCCTTCCTGGATCAGGTCGAGCAGCGGCAGCCCGCTGCGCGGGTAGCGCCGTGCGACGGCCACCACGAGCCGCAGGTTGGACTTGATGAAGAGGTCCTTGGCACGCTCGCCCTCGGCGACCAGCGCTTCGAGCTCCTCGCGGGTCGCGCCGCCGGCCTCGCTCTCCACTTCCCGGTCGAGGATCTGCTGGGCGTAGACGCCCGCCTCGATGGTCTGGGAGAGCTCGACTTCCTTGGCGGCGTCGAGCAGGGGCGTGCGCGCGATCTCGTCGAGGTACATGCCGACCAGGTCGCGGTCGGCGATCTCCCCGCCCACGGCGCGAACGCTGCTTGCCCGTGCGGCCCCGCTCTTGGCGGAGGTCTGACGACGGGCGACGGCACGGGTTGCCATGCGTGCTCCCTTGCTGAGTAGGTCGCGACACCTTTTCGGGTGCCCTGCATCCGACGGAAACAACGACTGGAATCAGGACAGAATTCCCACCCGGCACATGGATTTTCGCGATCATGCAGTATCCTGCGCGGCCGCCGCCCGCGCGGGCATGCCGCCGGAACCCACGGAGGCGCAGGTCAGGCTGGGCACGGGGGGTGTTTCGGCGCCCCTCGCGGGGGTTCACGACCACACCGTCGGTGAGACCGCGATCACATGCGGCGCCATCCCTTCAGACGCCTCCGTGCTGTACACGGTTGCCTCGTCCCCCTCGGTCCTTCGGACTAGGTCCCCGGTCGGTTACGGCCGGGCGGGACCCCGCCCTACCGTCACCTCCATGACCGACACCACGGGCACCCTCGACGAGGCCCTCGAACGGCTCCACACCTCGGGGCCCGAGCGCGACGGCTGGCTGTCCAATCACGCCCCCATGGCCGTCGAGGCCCTCGTCCGCCACGGCCGGGCGCCGGCCGTCCACCGCTGGCTCGACCACTACGCGCCGAAGCTGGAGGACGCGCCGCCCGCGCTCCTCGCGGTCACCGCGGACAGCTGGCGGGAGGCGCTCGGCGACCCGTCGCGGATCACGGACTGGACCCGCTTCTTCGCTCGGGAGGTGGCGGAGCGCCCGTGGCGGGAGGTCCTCGCCGAGTGGTGGCCGCGGCTGCTCCCGGGCATCGCGGCCGGCGCGACGCATCCGGTGATCCGCACCGGGCACGCCGTACGGACCCTTCTGACGCCCGGCGCGGAGGAGACGGCCCCGCGCCTGGCCGAGCTGGCGCACGCCCTGGGTTACTGGGCCGCCCGCCACCAGCCGCTCCCGCCGCTCGCCCCGCTGGCCGTGGCGCCGTCGGCGGCGGCTGCCCTCGACGCCGTGCCGCCGGTTCCGGAGCAGGACGGCGGGATCCGGACCCGGCTGGCGCAGCTCACGACGTTCCCGCGGTGGGGTGCGGCGCCCGACCCGGATACGGCGAAGGCGCTGCTCACCGAGCTGGTGGCGGCGGCGACGCACCGGTACGCGACCCACGGCCACGGCGAGCCGATCATGCTGGTCCACGCGGCGACCGCGCCCAACGCGGTCCTGCGCGCCCTGCCCGCGCTCCCCCGCGAGCTGTGGGCGCCGAGCCTGGCGGCCGCCTGGTCAGCGGCGGCCGCGGTCACCGCCGCGTACACACCGCGGGAGGCCGCCCCGTACGCGACGGCCTCCCTCACCCCCGAGGAGGTCTTCGAGCGGGCGGCGGCGCACGGCGACGACCACACGATCAAGTTCGCCGACACCGCGCTCGACGTCGGCGATCCGCTCGCGCTGGCCGCCGCCGTCCGCGCGGTGGAGCTGAACCGGCCGGCGTTCTGACGCGCCTCAGCCGACGCGGCTCGGTCGATACGACTCCGCCACGCCTCAGCCGAACGGCACGGACCGCTCCACACGGACCGCTTCACACGGTCCGCTCCACACGGCCCGCCCGAACCGCTAACCGCCCGCCGTTCCGACACGTCTCAGCCGAACTGCACGGACCGCTTCGCGAGGCCCATCCAGAAGCCGTCGATGACCGACCGCTCGGCGTCGAGGTCGCCGGCCTCGTCGGCGGCGCCCATGGTGACGAAGAGCGGGGCGAAGTGCTCCGTGCGGGGGTGGGCGAGGCGGCCGGCGGGTGACTTGTGGGCGAAGTCGAGGAGGGCGTCGACGTCCCGCGCGGCGAGGGCCTCGTGCCCCCAGGCGTCGAACTCGGCGGACCAGGACGGGACGCCGCCCCCGGGGTGTCGGAGGGCGGCGAGGTTGTGGGTGAAGAAGCCGCTGCCGACGATCAGTACGCCCTCGTCGCGGAGCGGGGCCAGCCTGCGGCCGATGTCCATGAGGCGGCGCGGGTCGAGGGTGGGCATGGAGATCTGGAGTACGGGGATGTCGGCGCCGGGGAACATCTCGACGAGCGGCACGTAGGCGCCGTGGTCGAGCCCCCGGTCGGGGATGTCCTGGACGGGGGTGCCGGGCGCGCGGAGCAGTCCGCGGACGGACTCGGCGAGCCGCGGGGCGCCGGGGGCCGCGTACTGGACGCGGTAGTAGTGCTCCGGGAAGCCCCAGAAGTCGTAGACCAGCGGCACCGTCTCGGTGGCGCCGAGCGCGAACGGCGCCTCCTCCCAGTGGGCGGAGACCATGAGGATCGCCTTGGGGCGGGGCAGGTTCGCGGACCAGGCGGCGAGTTCGCCGGGCCAGACCGGGTCGTCGGCGAGCGGCGGGGCGCCGTGGGACAGGTACAGGGCGGGCATCCGTTCCGACGTGATGTCCATGGCGTCCATGGCGACGACCTCCGGCTCCTAGGTTCTTGAAACTTCAAGCTAACTGCCCGTACACCGTAACCCCACATAGTTCAACTTTCAAGAATGAGTCGTACGATGGGCGCTATGGGAGACATGACCGAACCCCGCTGGCTCAGTGACGAGGAGCAGCACGTCTGGCGCGCGTACCTGCACGCCACCACGCTCCTCGAGGACCACCTCGACCGCCAGTTGCAGCGCGACGCCGGGATGCCGCACATCTACTACGGCCTCCTCGTCCAGCTCTCCCAGGCCCCGCGCCGCCGGCTGCGGATGACCGAGCTGGCCAAGAGCGCCAAGATCACCCGCTCCCGCCTCTCCCACGCCGTCGCCCGCCTGGAGAACAACGGCTGGGTCTTGCGCGAGAACTGCCCCTCCGACAAGCGCGGCCAGTTCGCCCGGCTGACCGACGAGGGCATGGAGGTCCTCCGGCGCAACGCCCCCGGCCACGTGGCGGCGGTACGCCAGGCCCTCTTCGACCGCCTGTCCCCCGAGCAGGTGACCCAGCTCGGCGCGATCATGCGCGTGATGGCCGAAGGCCTCGAACCGACGGACCCGAACGCGGACCTGCCCTGGCTCCGCTGAGCGGCACGACCGCGTAGCGGGCCCGCCCCCGCACCGCTGGGGAGCGGCCCGACCGTGCGACGCACCCGCCCCCGCACCGCAGAGCGCGGCGGGGACAGAACGGGCCTGCCCCGGCACCGCTGGGGAAGCGGTGCCGGGGCAGGCCCGTACGGGAACGGAGGACCGAGGGCCGCCAGTGGGCGACGACCGGGATCCGCACCTCGTCGTCCGCGGAAGACCGAGGGTCGTCAGTGGGCGACGACCGGGATCCGCACCTCGTCGTCCGCGCCCGCACCGGACCCGGCGACGGGCCCGCCGCCCGGCTTGCCGGTGTTGATGAGCACCGCGGCGATCGTGGCCGAGAGGACCAGGATGCCGACCGCCCACCAGATGGCCGCGGAGTAGCCCTCGACCATGCCCTGGAGCTGGACCAGCTTCTGCGCGGCCGGAGTGGTCGCGCCGGCCGCGTGGTCGGCCAGGTAGGCGGTGGTCGCCGAGGCGGCGATCGTGTTCAGCAGAGCCGTACCGATGGCGCCGCCGACCTGCTGCGAGGTGTTGACCATCGCGGAGGCCACGCCGGCGTCCCGCGGGTCCACGCCGAGCGTCGCGAGCGACATGGCCGGCATGAACGCCGTACCCATGCCCAGACCGAGCAGCAGCTGCGCGGGCAGGATCAGACCGGCGTACGAGGTGCCGACCTCCAGCTGGGTGAGCAGCAGCATGCCGATGCCGGCGGTCAGGAAGCCGGGGGCCATCAGCAGGCGCGGCGGGACCCGGGTCATCAGCCGCGTACCGATCTGCGTCGAGCCGACGATCATGCCCACGATCATGGGCAGGAACGCGAAGCCCGTCTTGACCGGCGAGTACCCCTTCACGACCTGGAGGTAGTACGTCAGGAACAGGAACAGGCCGAACATCGCGATGACGGCGAGACCCAGCGACAGGTAGACACCGCCGCGGTTGCGGTTCGTGACCACGCGCAGCGGCAGCAGCGGGGACTTCACCAGGTACTCGGTGACGACGAACGCGATGAGCAGGACGGCGGAACCGACGAACAGGCCGATCGTGCCGGCGTCGCTCCAGCCCGCGGACTCGGCGCGCGTGAAGCCGTAGACGAGCGAGACCAGGCCGAGGGTGGACAGGATCACGCCGGGGATGTCGAGCGGCGAGCGGTTGCGGCCGCCGGCGGGCTCACGGACGACGAGGTACGCGCCGACGGCGGCGACGATCGCGAACGGGATGTTGACGAAGAAGGTCCAGCGCCAGTTCAGGTACTCGGTGAGGAAGCCGCCGAGGATCAGGCCCACGGCGCCGCCGCCACCGGCGATCGCGCCGTAGATGCCGAAGGCCTTCGCACGCTCCTTGGCGTCGGTGAAGGTCACGGCGAGCAGCGAGAGCGCGGCCGGCGCGAGGAGCGCGCCGAAGGCGCCCTGGAGCGCGCGGGCGCCGAGCATCATGGCCTCGCCGGTCGCGGCACCGCCGAGGGCGGACGCGGCCGCGAAGCCGATCAGGCCGGTGACGAAGGTGCGCTTGCGGCCCCACAGGTCGGCGATGCGTCCGCCGAAGAGGAGCAGACCGCCGAAGGCGAGGGCGTAGGCCGTGATGACCCACTGCCGGTTGCCGTCCGAGATCCCCAGGTCCTGCTGGGCGGAGGGCAGGGCGATGTTCACGATCGTCGCGTCGAGCACGACCATCAGCTGGGCGAGGGCGATGAAGATCAGGGCTTTCCAGCGGCCGGGGTCGGCCTGGATCGCGGTGGTATCGGGGATTTTCGGCATGGGTGTAGCCACCTCTTGGCGCGTACTGGCGAAAACGGTCGGAAAAGTGCGGGTGACGTCAGGCGGGTGACGTAAGTCGTCAGTCAGGTCGGGCCGGGTCCCGGGGGGACGGTCGCAGCGGTCACTACGGTCGCGGTGGTCACGACGGTCGCAGCGGTCACCACGGTCACCACGGTCGCGGCGGTCGCGGCGGTCGCGGCGGTCGCGGCGGTGACAACGGCCCTTGCGATCACGGCGCTCACCGCGCCGGCGGCGCGCAGGCGTCGCGTCTCAGGTCCTCCAGGGTCGCGGCCTTGCCCGGCAGTTCGGAGCGGGCGGGGGTCTCCAGGCCGTCGAGGAACAGCTGCAGATGACGGTGGACGAACTGGTCGAAGGCGCCGCAGCCCGATCCGGGCAGCGGGCGGGTCAGCTGGGAGAGCGCCACCATGAGGTCGCCGACCCCCACGTCGGTGCGGAGCCGGCCGGCCCGCTGCGCCCGCTCGACGAGGCCCTGCACGGCCTCCTCCAGGCGGTCGCGCTCGGCGATCAGGTCGGGGTGGTCCTTGTCGAAGGCGCCGTCGAGCATCGGGCACAGGGCCCCGACGCGTTCGTCGGCGGCGCCGTGGGTGAAGCGGCTGAGGGCGGCGAAGGTGTCGTCCTCCTCCTCGGCGGCCCGCTCGGCGACCTCGGTGACGCGGGCCATGAGCGAGAGGACGACCTCGTGGACGAGGTCGGCACGCTCGGGGAAGTTCCGGTAGAGCGTGGCGTTCCCGACGCCCGCCCGGCGCGCGATCTCGTCGTACGGCACCTGGGAGCCGAACTCGACGAACATCTCGCGGGCCGCCGTCACGATCCGCTCGCGGTTGCGCAGGGCGTCGGCCCGCGGCCGGGGAACGCGGCGGGCGGGCGCGGTGTCGGCTGTGCTGGTCACGCCTCGGCCTCCTCACACTCTTACGAACCATCCGGGGGAGGATTCCCCACTTCGCTGAACACACGGTTAAACGGGGACCACGTCCCCGGTTATTTCCCCGCATCGATGTGACCTGCGTCACAAGCCCCTGCCGTCGCGGAATACCCACGATCGGATCACCCGGCGCGCGCCCCGGCGCCACCCGCCACAGGCTGATCGCACGACGCGGACCGGCGAAGGGCCCGCGCCGCAGACCTGCCCCCACCGGAGAGGCGCCCGTATGCAGCACCCCCGCCGACGGATACGCAGACCCGTCGCCCTGGCAGCGGTCACGGCCCTCTCCCTCACGCTGCTCGCCTCCGCGAGCACCACCCTCCCCGGCCCCGCCCCGGCGACGGCCGGCCCGGTCGCCGCCGCCCCCGGCGGCGCCCAGCTGGGACCGTGCCGCATCGCCACCACGATGGGCGTGCAGATGTCGGAGGGGCTGCCCACCGCCCCCGGATACGTCCGCTCCACGGGCCAGGTCAGGGCCCTCAACCTGATGATCGACTTCCCCGACGCCCCCGGGGACGGCACCGCGACGAGCCGCTTCGACGAGTTCTTCCCGCAGACCTCCGAATGGTTCCGCACCAGCTCGTACGGCCGCCTCCACTACCGCGCGGAGGTCCCCATACCCGACTGGCTGCGCATGCCCAAGGCGTTCTCCGCGTACGGGATCGAGCGCGGCTCACCGTACGAGCCCGGCTACCGAGCCCTCGTCGAGGACATCGTCAAGGCCGCCGACGCCCGGGTCGACTTCAGCGCCTACGACCTGGTCAACGTCCTGGTCACGCCCAACGCCGGCCCCTCGGCCCTCGACACCGTCCTGTCCGTCACCTTCTCCGGCAACGACGACGCCCCCTACGCCGACGGCGTCCCGCTCGCCAACACGTCCTTCGTCTACAGCCGCCAGGACGACGGCTCCGGCAGCTTCGCCGAGACCGGCTACCGCGTCCTCCCCCACGAGAACGGCCACGTCTTCGGCCTGCCCGACCTCTACACCTCGGACGGCGGCGGCACCGTCGGGCACTGGGACATCATGTCCGAGGACTGGGGCGCCAACAACGACCTCCTCGGCTGGCACAAGTGGAAGCTCGGCTGGCTCGACAACGACCAGGTCAGCTGCGCCTCGGGCGCCGGCACCGGCGACTACACCCTGACCCCCCTCGCCGTCCCCGGCGGCCCCAAGCTCGCCTTCGTCCCCCTCTCCGGCACCTCCGGCTACGCCGTCGAGGTCCGCAGCAAGGACGGCAACGACGAGGCCGTCTGCGAACAGGGCGTCCTCGTCTACCGCGTCGAATCCGACGTCGACACCGGCCACGGCCCCGTCACCGTCTCCGACAGCGACCACGCCAGCGGCGGCTGCACCCGCCGCGCCAACGTCCACGCCGAACTCTCCGACGCCCCCTACCGCCCCGGCGAGACCTTCACCGACCGCGCCAACGGCATCCGCATCACCGTCCTCGACGAAGACCCCACCGGCGCCTACCGCGTCCGCATCACCCGCCACTGACCGAGCGACTCGGGATCATCAGGGACCCGCCGGGGCCCCGGGGCCCGCGGCCGACCCGACGCGCCGAACCACCCGGGACCGGCGGGGCCGGTGGCCAACCCGCCACGCCGGACCCCCCGGGGCCACCCGGGACCCGCCGCCGAACTCCGTGGTCTCGGAGGAGCCGGCGGACCCCCCGGGGTCACTCGCCCCCGACGTCCCTCCGGAGCTCCCGCTTGAGGATCTTCCCGGTCGGGTTCCGCGGCAGCTCCCGCTCCCGTACGTAGACCCGCGCGGGCACCTTGAACGCGGCGAGGCGCGCTCCGACATGGGCGCGCAGCCGCTCCACGTCGTGGTCCGCGCCGGTGCGCAGCCGCACGACGGCCACGACCTCCTCCCCGAGCAGCGGGTGCGGAACACCGAGCACGGCGGCGTCGACGACGTCGGGGTGGTCGTGCAGCACGGCCTCGACCTCGACGCAGTACACGTTCTCCCCACCCCGGATCACCATGTCGGTGATCCGGTCGACGACGCTGACCCGCCCGTCCCCGTCCTGGCGCGCGAGGTCCCCGGTCCTGAACCACCCGCCCTCGGCGAACGCGGCCCGCGTGGCCTCCTCGTTCCCCCAGTAGCCCCGGATCAGCGACTGCCCCCGCAGCCACAGCTCACCCACGCCGTCGGCGTCCGGCCGGTCGATCCGCACCTCGGTCGCGGGCGACGGGCGCCCCACGCTCCCGGGATGCGCCCGGTACTCCGCCCCCACGTTCGACAGCACCCCGCCGCACGTCTCGGTGAGCCCGTACCCGTTCCGCGGCTCGATCCGCTCCCCGTACCCCTCCGTGACGCCGGCGACGATCCCCGGCGGGGCGGCGGCGCCACCGGTACTGAGCAGGGTGAGCGTCTCCAGCGGGTCGCCCGTCTCGCGGGCGAGCGCGAGCAGCTGGAGCGCGGTGGTCGGCACGCCCGCGTAATGCGTGACGCCCTCCTTCCGGATCAGCTCCAGAGCGCCGGCGGCGTCCCACTTCCGCATCATCACCAGCGTCCCGCCCGCCGCCATCACCGCGTAGAACGACGTGAACGCGGCCACGTGGAAGAACGGAAACGTCGTCAGCGACACAGGAGCCGGCCCCACCCCCGGCACCTCCCCCCGCGCCAGCGCCGCGGCGGCCGCGAAGTACCGCGGATTCATCGCCGCCCCGACCTGCGCGAGATGCGTGGCCACGGCCCCCTTGGGCCGGCCGGTCGTCCCGGAGGTGTAGATGATCGTCGCGTCCTGCTCGGGCAGCACATCCATCATCGGCGGCCCCAGGTGCGGATCGTCGTCGACGACGTACCCCTCGAACCCTTCCTCCGCCTCCCCCCGGAAGACGATCCCGGGCACCCCGTGGCCGACGGCCCAGGCCCGCACCCGCCCGACCCGCTCCCCGTCGACCAGCAGCACCCCCGGCGCGCAGTCCCCGAGCGCGTACGCGAACTCCTCCTCGGTCCACCAGGCGTTCAGCGGCACCGCGACGAGCCCCGCGAGCTGCGCCGCCCAGAACGCCACCTGCCACTCGGGCACGTTGCGCATCGCGATGACGGCCCGGTCGCCCGGCCGCAACCCGTACTCCCCGACCAACCTCCGCGCCAGCCCGCAAGCCGCGTCGAAGAACTCCCGATACGTGACCCGCTCGCCCTCGGCCACGAGGAACACCCGGTCCCCATACGCCCAGACCGCCTCCACGAACTCCCGCAACGTCCGCGGCCCGTTCGCGTACACCCCGTCCACCACCTCGAACGGCGCCCCCTCCGCCGTCAGCCTCTCCACCACCACGCCACCCTCCTAAGCGCCCGCTCAGCCCGCCTCGCGACGCTATGCGCACCCCTGAACCGGGTCAACCCCACCCGACACGGAGGAGTCCCGACGCGGCGGCCACAAGGCCCCGGTGCCGCGGATCGGCCCGAGGGCCGCGTGGCAATATCGCCGTCCCCCTGCGCGACCGCGTCCGCGTTCCTATGCTGACACGCGGATAGACACGATTTGGGGGGTCATGCCGCATGAGGGCAGTAGGCAGGTGTACGTCCTTTTTGAAGTCGGGTGCCAAGCGGCTCATAGGCCGTACCGGGTTCGACATCGTGCGCAGCACCAACAACCTGGGCGGCGTCGACGACTTCATCCCCTTCGAGGCGACGATGCGGGCCGCGCAGGCGGCCGGTCTGTCCGTCGGTGACTACATCGACGAGGTCATGAACGGGACACCGGGCGCCACCCAGTCCACCATCGACGAACTGAGCGCCCTCGGCGTCTTCGCCGCCGCCCCGGACACGGTGCTGGAGATCGGCCCCGGGTCCGGACGCTACCTGGAGAAGACGCTGAAGGAGTGTTCACCGAGCCGCTACGAGATCTACGAGACGGCGGCCCCCTGGGCGGACCACCTGGTCGACGCCTTCGGCGTCGTCGCCCAACCGACCAAGGAGTGCAGCCTCTCCCCGACACCCGACAGCAGCGTCGACCTCGTCCAGGCCCACAAGGTCTTCAACACCGTGACCTTCCTCTCCGCCTCCCGCTACTTCTTCGAGATGGCCCGCGTCACGCGCCCCGGCGGCCGGATCGTCTTCGACGTCATGACGGAGACCTGCCTCGCCCCTGCCGCCGTACGCACCTGGGCGGAACAGGGCGGCGCCGGCCACGACTCCTTCCCGGCCGCCATGCCCCGCCGCACATGCGTGGACCTCTTCGCAACCCTCGGCTGCACCCTCGAAGGCAGCTTCCTCGCCCCCCTGGGCGTCGCCTCCACCGAGGTGCTCGTCTTCCGCAAGACAGCCTGACCCTCCCGACCTCCCGCAAAAAATCCCAGCTCAGAAGCCACAAGCCCACGCCATGCCCGCGCCTGGTGACAACGGGGGCGACCTCCGTAACCCCTATCCGCTAGGCTGTCAGCGGTCAGTCGACCTCCAGGGCACCTGCCCGGGAAAACGTCCCCCCGGACCTCCTCCCGGCACCGCCCCAGGGCAGCCTGACCAGCGCCTTCGTAGCTCAGGGGATAGAGCACCGCTCTCCTAAAGCGGGTGTCGCAGGTTCGAATCCTGCCGGGGGCACAAGGGAAGAGGCAGTTACTGAATTCAGTAACTGCCTCTTTGACATCCAGGGCTGACATCAACGGCGACGGTCAGGGACTGCCGGGCCGCCTCTTGAGTGATGCCGATCTGGCTGCGCCCGAGGGTCTCCCACGCAAAGGGAAGCAGCGGGTCGCCAAGGCCCGCTGCCACGGAGGGTGTTCCCCTCCTCTCGTCATGCGATGTCAGTTCTGTCCGGGCGGGGCGTGGCCGGACGGGTTCTGGTTCTCGCTCTCCTGCGTGAGCCCGCCACCCGTGCAGCTCGGCTGCTGGCCGCCGGGCTGCTGGCCGCCGTTGTTGGTGCACTGGGTGTCAACCGGCTGGATCTTGGCGTCAGCGACACCCGCGCCGCCGATGCCCAGCGCGAACGCTGCGGCGGCTGCGGCGACTGCGGCGCCCAGCCGCCTGGCTGTCAGTCTGCTCGACATCTCGACTCAGCCTCCTTGTCGGCTGCGCGACAGAGTCTTCCGTCGCTTGTCCCTCGCAACGCTTGTAGCGCGTGTGGGGCATGTCAAACGCTGGGCCGCATGGTGGACATAGCGTCTCATTGTGGTTTATGCGCAGGAGGGTCATGCGTGCGTGGGGCTGTAGGGGGCCGTGGGGGGGCTGGGGGCATGGGGTATCAAATCGGGACAAAGGGGTGGGGGTGGATTAGATTCCGGGGAGGGGTGGGGGTGGTTCCTGGAGTTGGTGGGGGGATGAGCGGGAAGCGCGAGGTGGCGCATGGCCGAGGTGGACGCTGGGGTCGAGGCGAGGGCGGGCGGGGCGGCGCCGGCGGCGAAGCTGACGCTGTTGACGCTGACCGCGATGGTGGTCGGGTCGATGGTGGGGGCGGGGGTGTTCTCGCTGCCGCGGAGGTTCGCGCAGGAGACGGGGGTGGCGGGGGCGCTGATCGCGTGGGCGGTCGCGGGTGTGGGCATGTTGATGCTGGCGTTCGTGTTCCAGACGCTGGCGGTGCGGAGACCGGACCTGGACGCGGGCGTCTACGCGTACGCGAAGGTTCGGGGAGTACCTGGGTTTCTTCTCGGCGTTCGGGTACTGGGCGAGCGCCTGCGTGGGGAACGTGACCTACTGGGTGCTGATCATGTCGACGATCGGGGCGATCGCCCCGGCGCTTGGTGACGGGGACACGGCGCTCGCCATCGTGCTGTCGTCGGTGGGGCTGTGGGGGTTCTTCCTGCTGATCCGGCGGGGGGTCAAGGAGGCGGCGGCGATCAACCGGATCGTGACGGTCGCCAAGCTCGTCCCCATCCTGGTCTTCATCATCCTGACGCTGTTCTACTTCGAGCCGTCGGTGTTCGCGGACAACTTCGGCGGCGCGGACTACGCGGGCTCCCTGTTCAACCAGGTGAGCGGGACGATGCTGGCCACCGTGTTCGTCTTCCTGGGCGTGGAGGGCGCGAGCGTGTACTCGCGGCACGCGAAGCGGCGGGAGGACGTCGGGCGGGCGACGGTGCTGGGCTTCCTGAGCGTCTTCGCCATCTTCGCGTCGGTGACGATCGTGTCGTACGGGATCCTGCCGATGAGCGAGATCGCCGAGCTCCGGCAGCCGTCGATGGCCGGCGTCCTGGAGGCGGCCGTCGGCACCTGGGGCAAGGTGTTCGTCAGCGTCGGCCTGATCATCTCGGTCCTGGGCGCCTATCTCGCCTGGACGCTGATGGCGGCCGAGGTGCTGTTCGTCGCGGCCAAGGACAAGGACATGCCCCGGTTCCTGGGGCGCTCCAGCGGCGACGACGTGCCCGTCCCCGCGCTGCTGCTGACGACCTCGCTCAGCCAGGTCGTCCTGGTCGTCACGGCCTTCTCCGACGACGCCTTCAACTTCGCGCTCGACCTGACGAGCGCACTCAGCCTCATCCCCTTCCTGCTGGCCGCCGGCTTCGCCCTGAAGATCGCGCTGCGGCCGCGGCAGGAGGGCGCGGTGGGGCGGAGCACCCGGCGCGAGCTGGTCGTCGCCGCCGTCGCCACGCTCTACACGGCGTTCCTGCTGTACGCGGCCGGCCTGAAGTTCGTCCTCGTCTCCTTCATCCTCTACGCCCCCGCCACCTTCCTGTTCGTCAAAGCCAGGCGCGAGCAGAACCGGCGCCTCTTCTCACCGGGCGAGGCCGTCCTCTGCACGCTCACCGTCGCCGGGGCGGCGGTCGGGGTGGTCGCCCTCGCCCTCGGCTGGATCGAGCTGTGACCGCGCGCCCGGTCGTCCCGCCCGATGACCGGACGCTCCCGGCCCGCCCGACCCATGCCCGGCACACCGCCGAACCGTTTCCCCTCCAGGAAAGGCAGCAGCACGATGACTTCTGACAGCTCGACGGGCGCGCCCGTGCTCGGCGTCCATGCCGAGGTCGGGCGCCTGAGGAAGGTCCTGGTCTGCGCCCCGGGTCTCGCGCACCGGCGGCTGACGCCGACGAACTCCGACGACCTGCTGTTCGACGACGTGATGTGGGTGGAGAACGCGCAGCGGGACCACGCGGACTTCGTCGCGGAGCTGACGCGGCGCGGGGTCGAGGTGGTCGAGCTGCACCGGCTGCTCGCGGACACGATGGCGATCCCCGAGGCCAGGACGTGGCTCCTGGACCGGAAGATCGTCCCCAACGAGGTCGGCCTCGGACTCGTCGACGACACCCGGGCGTTCCTGGAGTCGCTTCCCCCGCGCGAGTTGGCGGAGTTCCTCATCGGCGGGCTGGCCACGGCGGACCTGCCGGACGACTTCCGCTCCGGGTACGTGGCGCTGGCCCGGGAGGGCGTGGGCGCGCGCGAGTACCTCATGCCGCCGCTGCCGAACACGCTGTACACCCGTGACACGACCTGCTGGCTGTACGGCGGTGTGACCCTGAACCCGCTGTACTGGCCCGCCCGGCACGGCGAGACCCTCCTCATGAAGGCCGTCTACACCTTCCATCCCGACTTCAGGGACGCGACGGTCTGGTGGGGCGACCCCGAACAGGACTGGGGCCAGGCGACGTTCGAGGGCGGCGACATCATGCCCGTCGGGAACGGCGTCGTCCTGATGGGGATGAGCGAGCGCACGTCGCGCCAGGCCGTCACGCAGGTCGCCGCCGCGCTGTTCCGGAACGGCGCGGCCCGGCAGGTGATCGTGGCCGGGATGCCGAAGCTGCGCTCGGCCATGCACCTCGACACCGTGTTCACCTTCGCCGACCGCGACATCGTCACGCTCTATCCGACGATCATGGACGCCGTCCACACCTTCTCGCTGCGGCCCGCCGACAAGGCGCCCGGGGTCGAGATCGTCGACGAGGGCACCACCCCGTTCGTCGACGTCGTCGCCAAGGGGCTCGGGCTGCCGGCGCTGCGGGTGATCGAGACCGGCGGGGACGTCTACGCCTCCGAGCGCCAGCAGTGGGACAGCGGCAACAACGCCGTCGCCGTCGAACCCGGCGTGGTCTTCACGTACGACCGCAACACCCAGACCAACGCCCTGCTGCGCAAGGCGGGAGTGGAGGTCGTCACCATCGTCGGCGCCGAACTCGGCCGGGGACGCGGCGGCGGCCACTGCATGACGTGCCCGCTGATCCGGGACGCGGTCGACTTCTGAGAGCCGGTACCCGCACCGCGGTCGGGCCGCCGCTCCTCCGTCCTGGCGGAGGGGCGGCGGCCCGTCGTGCGCGGGGAGTACGGCTCCGGTGTCAGGCCGCCGCCTCGGGGCCGGCGAGCTGTTCGGCGAGTTCGCGCTCGCTGTCCTCCGGGAGCGAGGTCTTGAGGACGGTGCCGCCGAAGGGCTCCATGGCCGCGGTGAACCGGGATTCGGTGATCTTGGAGGCCATGATCACGACGGCGGCGGAGCCGGGCTCCAGGAGGTCGCTGACCTTCTTGCGGAAGCCCTTGTCGACGCCCATCTGGTTGAGCTTGCCGATGAGGCCGCCGAGGGCCGCGCCCACGACGCCCATGGCCGGGGTGAGGATGAGCATCCCGAAGACCATGCCCCAGAGCGCGCCGGCCGTCGCCGACAGGGCGATCTCCTCGGACTTCGCGGGGGTGTCCACATGGGTCTCGCCGTCCTCGTCGACCCTGACGACGGCGAGACCGGTGAGGGTGACGACGTGGTCGTCACGGAGCTTCTGGACCGTCTTGAAGGCCTTGGTCGCGACGGCGTGGTCGTCGTAGCCGATGACGATGAGTTCGGACATGCGGGTGATCCCCTCTCGGTTCTCAGTACCTCTGGGCTTTGGTGAGCCTCGGCGTCAGCACCGGTTCGGCCGGCTCGCGGCTGATGACGAGGGGCTGGACTCGGTCGCCGGGCGGGAGGTCCTCCGCGCCGGTGAACCGGGTCTCGACGACCTTGCCGGAGGGGTCGAGGAAGTCGACCTGGACGGCGTAGGAGGCCTTCGCGTTCGTCTTGTTGGTGATGGTGACGACGACGGCGAGCAGGCCGTTGGTGTCGGCCCGGGGCTTGCCGGTCATCGCGACCTCGCCGAGGGCGTTCCCCCTGCCGTCGACGTCCTTCAGGGCGTTCTCGGCGGCCTGGCGGGAGCGCTCGGCCTCGGCGCCGATCGACGCCTTGCGCTCGGCCTCCCGCGCGGACGCCGAGGCGGCGGCGGAGGCCGCGGACGCCTGGGCGGAGGCGATGCGCGACTCCGCCGCCGAGGCGACGCCGGAAGGGGGCGCGCCGGAGAACGAAGCGGTGTCCGGCGGCGTGGGGCGGTCGCTGAACGTCGGTGTGCCGGTGCTGTCGTCGCCGCCGCCGTCGCATGCCGCGAGGGTGGCCGCGCCGAGGGTGGTGAGGACGACGGCCAGGGCGGCGCCCGCCGCCCTGGCCCGGACCGTACCGCCCCGGGCTGCCCTGGCCCGGACCGTCCCGGCGCGGTTCGTCCCGGCGCGGTTCGTCCTGGCCCTGATCGGTCGTCGCCCGCCGGGTTCCGAACCGTGCACGTCTGTCTCCTCCGGTGCCATGTGGGGATCGGTCATGGTCAGTAGCGCAGTACGGCGGCGATGCGGGCGGAGTCCGTGAGGGCGTCGTCGGGCACGAACCGCACCTCGGCGCCCCTCTCCAGGGCCTGTTCGACGATCTCGTCCACGATGTCGTCGCGGGAGTCGAGGTCGGAGCTCGGCGCGGGTTCGAGGTGGTCGCCGTAGTCGCGCACGCTGGTACGGAAGTGCTCCTCGACGGCCAGCAGCCGGATCCGGCCGTCCTGCACGGCCCGATGGACCTCGTCGAGGCCGCCGGCGTACTCGTGCCGGCCGCGCGCCGCGTCCAGCTCGGCCAGGACGGTGGTGGTCAGGGCCTCCCGCTGCGCGGAGAGGAGCGGGGCCAGGGCCGTACGAATGGCTTCCTCGGGTCCGGCGGCGAGGCCGCCGCGGGAGACCGAGGTCGTGCCCTGCGGCAGGGAGCCGGTCTCCTCCAGGAGGGCGACCGCGGACGCCTCGCCGATCACGTACACCAGGCGGGGCGCGGAGGCGAGGACGGTCCGCAGCGCCTCGTGCGCCTCGCGGAAGAACGACCGCGCGTCCTCGCCGCGGAAGGCGCTCGGCAGGTCGCCGACCCGTTCCTTGCGCTCCGCGTCCGGGTCGGCGAGGCTCCGCGTCAGCGGGAAGCCGTCCTGCGTGTGCTCCTCGGCCCGCTCCGGTCCGCCGTTCCACAGCGAGATCCGGTCCGCGGCCAGGACCAGCGCCCAGTAGGGCCGTTCGGCGGCCTGGGCGGCGACGAGGTTGCGGGTGAGGAAGGTGTCGGCGAGGACGACGCGTTCGGGGACGCTCCGGGCCAGCGACCACACGTGGTGCTCGCCGGGGGCCACATGGATGACGAGGCCCTCCTCGGCGTGGGCGAGGTCGACGTCGGCGGCGGCCCGCTCCAGCTCGCTCAGCACGTCCGCACGCCGCTCCCGGGTGACGGCGGGATCCTCCTGGAGGGCCTTCTCCGCCCGGGCCAGGAGGTTGCGGAGCCGTACGGGGTCCTGGGTGTTGTCCGGCTCGCGGCGGTGGGTCGGCATCACGAGCGACAGGGCGGGGTAGGGCCGGGGTCGCCGCAGGTCGGCGAGCGCGTCGGTGCTGAGCGCGGGGTGCATGGGGGGACCTTTCGCGTGTGGGGCGGCGGGGCCGGTGGTGACCGGTTCAGTGGGGGGGCGGTGGCGCCGGGGCGGGGCTACTGGGGGCCGGTGAGTTGCTCGGCCAGTTCCTTCTCGTCCTCGTCGCTGAGCGAGGTCTTCAGGAGCGTTCCGCCGTGCTGCGCCATGGCGGCGATGAACTTGTCCTCGGTGAGCTTCGACGCCATGAGGACGACGGCCGCGGAACCCGGCCTGAGCAGGTCGCCGACCTGCTCGCGGAACCGGTCGTCGACCCCGGACTTGCTGAGCCTGCCGACCAGACCGCCGAGGGCGGCGCCGGTGAGGAGCCCGACGGCGGGCAGCAGGAAGAGGATTCCGAAGATCGCTCCCCACAGGGCTCCGGTGGCGGCCGTGGCGCCGACGACACGGCTGGACGTGTCGACGTGCGTGCGGCCCTCGGTGTCGACGGAGACGACCGCGAGGCCGTTCAGGCGCACGACCTGGTCGCGTTGGAGCTCCTGCACCGTGCCGAAGGCCTGTTCGGCCCGATCGAGGTCGTCGTAGCCGATGACGATGAGCTCGGACATCCCTGTCCACCTCCCGGGGGCGCCACTGGGGCACCAAGGTCCACGATTGGCCATCCTCGTCCGGAATGCCCGCATTCGCGACTCGGTGGGCCCGCGGGGAGCATGCGTGCCAGGCCCCGCGAGCCCGGCATGATCGGCAAGGTCGGCAAGGTCGGCAAGACACCCCCTAGCATCGGGTCGTGATCACGTACGGCCGGAGGGAACGGCGATGACGACAGGTGCGGCGGTCCCGCTGCCGTTCGTGGACGAGCACACCGTGACGGTGGACGCCGGCGCCGAGGAGCTGTGGCACCGGCTCGTCACCCGCCTGGACCACTCGCTGTCCGGTGCGGGCGGGGCCCGTTACGTCCGGCTGGTGGGCGGCGATCCACGGGAGGCGGCCGGCCCGCGGCCGCTCGCGGAGGGCTCGGCGTACCCCGGTTTCCGGGTGGTCGCGGCCGTCCCGGGGCGGGAACTGGCGCTCGCGGGCTCGCACCGGTTCTCCACGTACAGCCTGGTCTTCCGGATCGAGCCCCTGGACGACGGCCGCACGCGGCTGGCCGCCGAGACCCGGGCGGTGTTCCCCGGGGTGGCGGGGCGGGTCTACCGGCTCCTCGTCATCGGCAGCGGGGGCCACGCCTTCGGCATGCGGCGGATGCTGGCCGGCTACCGCGAGCCGTGACGCGCCCGTACGGGAGGGACGTGCCGCGCTCGCACAGGAGACACCCGCGGCCTAAGGCACCCGCGTGACGCGGTGTCTCAGCGCAGTTCCTCCGGGCAGGCCGTGCCGCGGGAGAGCTTGTAGGGGGCGGCGAGGCGGTAGACGCCCGCCTTGGGGGCGATGAGGGTGGTCCATTCGTCGCCCTCGACGTCCGCCTCGGTCTTGAAGAGGCAGCCCTGCTCGTTGGCGAACACCTTCGGGAGCTCGGTCTCCGACTCCTCGCGGGCCAGCTTGGAGGCCTCGGTCTCCTGGGGCGCCTCGATCTTGCCGCCCTGGTCGTCGACGAGGGCGAGCCAGGGCGAGTACGGGACGCGGATGAGGACGCGGCCGGGGCTGCCGACCCGGATGACGACCTCGTTCTCCTCGGCGCTGACCACCTGCGCGGGCGGGTCCGCGAGCGGCGTCGGGTCCTCGACCTCGTAGAGGCGCCAGTTCTCGTCCGACCAGACCTGCCGCAGGTACGGGAGGCCGCCCTCGACCAGCTCGGCCTCGCGCTCGGCGCCCGAGTCGGGGGCGCCGGTGGGCAGGACGACGTAGTGGACGGCCCACCGGTCGAGCCAGTCCTGGTAGTTCACGGCGTTGAGGGTGTCGTCGTAGAAGAGCGGGTTGCGCTCCATGTCGGCCTGCCGGTTCCAGCCCCGCGCCAGGTTGATGTACGGGCTCAGGGCGGAGGACTCGCGGTGACTGGAGGCCGGCACGACCTCGACCCGCGCCTTGCGGGCGTCCCGCACCTGGAGCTGGTTCACCAGCGGGGCGAGCTCGCGCGCCCAGGAGGCGTCCGGGGCGGTGCGGATGACGTCGTCGACGCCCTTGAAGCCGATCCAGAAGTTCAGCCCGGCGAAGGCGAGCAGCAGGGCGTACCAGCGGCGCGAGCGCGGCGCCGTGTACGGCAGGGCCGCGAGCAGCACGACGCCGGCGAAGAGCATCGGCAGCCGCGAGATGTTCGAGCCGATCTGCGAGTCGATCAGCCAGGTGAGCAGCGTGCCGACCGTGTACACGGCGGCGGCCGTGCGGACCGTGCGCCAGTCCGCCGGGACGAGGAGGAAGACGAGCACCCCGAAGAGCAGGGGCAGCGCGGTCGAGCCGAAGGCCATCGGCTGCGTACCGGAGAAGGGGAAGAGCCACGAGGACAGCGCGACCACGGCCACCGGGGCCAGGCCGAGCGCGTACGCGCCGGGGCGCCGCTTGTTGAGGAACAGCGCCG
The DNA here is from genome assembly GCF_040815545.1 of Streptomyces sp. LMG1-1-1.1. Taxonomy (NCBI): domain Bacteria; kingdom Bacillati; phylum Actinomycetota; class Actinomycetes; order Kitasatosporales; family Streptomycetaceae; genus Streptomyces; species Streptomyces sp. LMG1-1-1.1. The sequence continues at coordinate 57,473 of NZ_JBFPNH010000041.1, forward strand.
CCGCCGCGATCCCGAGGAACAGTCCGGCGACCGGGCTGCACGCCGTCGCGAGGCCGGCGAGCGGCGCGGCGACCGCGGCCTTCGCCCAGCGTTTGCGGCGCCAGCGGTACGGCCAGCAGAACACGGCGGCGACCGCGCCGAGCGCGAACATCATGCCGAGGCCGAACGTGACCCGCCCCGACAGGGCGTTGCAGAGGAAGGCGAACACGGCCGCGACCGAGCAGGCCAGCGGATTGCGGACCGCCCTCACCCGGACCAGGATCAGCGCCGTCAGCGCCGCCGACAGCGTGCCGGCCACCATCATCGTGCTGCGGACGCCGAGCAACGACATCAGATACGGCGACACGACGCTGTACGAGACGGGGTGCATCCCGCCGTACCAGGCCAGGTTGTACGCGGAGTCCGGGTGCCGTCCGACGAACTCCGCCCACGCGTCCTGCGCGGCCAGGTCCCCTCCGCTGTTCGCGAAGAAGAAGAACCACAGGATGTGGGTGACGGCGGCGAGCCCGGCGGCCGCCATGACCGTGTAGCGCCGCTTGCGCCGCGGGGCGGCGTCGAGCTGCGGCGTCGAGGAGGGTGCGGGGGCCGGCCGCTGAGTCGGAAGCACTATTCGCGAAAGCGAAGAGAGCCCGGTATCGACAGCGGGTTCGCCGTCGACGTCACGGGGGTAGGCGGCGGGTTCGCCGTCGACAACGCCGGTATAGCCGGTATAGCCGGTACGGGCAGCGGGTTCGCCGTCGACAACGCCGGTATAGCCGGTACGGGCAGTGGGTCCGCCGTCGACATCGCCGGTATCGGCACCGGGTTCGCCGTCGGCGTCTCCGGTGTCACGGGCTTCGCGTGGGTCACGCGTCTCACCGTAGACGTCGGGGGCGGAGTCCGCGCGGTCGGCGCGTGTCGGCTCGGCGGTGGTCACTGCGGCCCTTTCCCGTGCTTCCCGTCTCGCTTCTCGCGTGGATCACGCGCGCTGCTTCTCGTCCCCCCGGAACGCTAACAGCAGGGCGCCCCGGGAATCCGGGGCGCCTGCCGATCGGACGGTCCTCGGCCGGGCCGGGCGACGCCGGTCCTCGGCCGGACCGGGCGGCTCGACGGGCCGCCCGGCCGCTGCTCGGCCGGGCCGGTCAGCCCAGACGGGTGAGCTTCTTGTCGAAGCCCGGCTCCAGGAGGTCGGCCTGGAGGGCGACCGGGGAGCTGACCTTGCCGGCGCCGGTGCCGATGGACACCTGGCCGATGACGTCGCCCGCCTTGCCGGCGTGCGGGACGGCCTTGCCGCCGGCGGTGAGCTCCAGCTTCACCTCGAGGCCCGGCCAGCCGATGGCCTTGAGCTCCTTGGTGGCCACGACCGGGGTCCGGCCGCCGAGGCCGTCGTCGATGTAGCCGAGGACCTGGCCCTTCTTGACCACGGAGGCGGACGTGACGAGCTTCTGCGCCTGCTTGATCACCTTGAGGCTGTTGTCGATGGCGAGCTGGAGCTTGTCGTTGAGGATCTTGGCGTCCTTCGCCCCCATGACGATGCCGAGGATGCGGCGGTTCTGACCGTCGACGACGGTGTTCGCCGACCAGAGCAGGTTGCCGCCGGCCGGGGTGGAGGAGCCGGTCTTGATGCCGTTCACACCGTCTTCGAGCAGGATGTTGTTGTTGTTCTCGATCCGGCCGGGGATGCCGTCGACCGTCATGTTCGGCATGTTCACGACCTCGCGGAAGACGTCGTACTGCATGACCGCCTTCGCCAGTCGCAGCTGGTCCTGCGGCGTCGACATCGTGGTGTCGAGCAGACCGGACGGGTCCGTGTAGACGGACTGGGTCATGCCCAGGTCCTTGGCGGCCGCGTTCATCTTCTCGACGAACGCGGCCTCCGAACCGGCGTCCCACCGGGCGAGCAGCCGGGCCACGTTGTTCGCCGACGGGACCATCAGGAGCTCCAGGAGCTCCTTCTGCGTGTAGGTCTGCCCCTCCTTGACCGGCGCCGTCGACTCGTGCGCCGCGCCGGCCTGCTCGGCGGCCTTCCTGTCGATCGTGATCCTGGGCCCGGTCGCCTTCCCCTTGATCGGGTGGTCACGGAGGATCACGTACGCCGTCATCGTCTTCGTGACGCTCGCGATCGGGGCCGGCTTCTGCGGCCCGTACAGGCCCATGGAACCGACGCCCTCGACCTCGACGGCACCCTGGCCCTCGTTGGGCCACGGCATGTTCAGCGCGCCGCCCTCGAACGTGAACGTCGGCGCTGCCGACAGGGTCAACACGGGCTCCGGCAGCGGCCGCACCATCTGCACGATCGCAAAGACGATCAGCAGGAGCAGCACCAGCGGAGTCCAGATCCGGACCCGCCTCAGCGTCGTCCGCACCGCCGTCGGCGCCGGCGGCGGCGTGTTCGTCAGCTCCGCGAGCAGGTCCAGCGGCGGCAGCGGCGGCAACGGCTGCTGCCGCGTCCGCTCCGGCTCGGCGAGCGCGGCGGGCGGCGGCACGGCCGCGGCCTGCTGCGCGGGCTCGGGGGCCTTGGCTGCCTTGGCGGGCGCCGGTGCGGATGCCTTGGCGGGGGCGGGCGTCGGCGTCGGCTTCGGCGTGGCGGCCTTGGCTGGCGGGGCGGCGGAGGCCTCCGAGGCCTCCCGCGCCGCCCGCGCCTCCTCGGCCTTCCGCTCGGCGGGGATGTCCGCCCGCAGCGGCCGGAACGTGCTGGTGCGCTCGCTGTCGGAGCCGCCCGCCAGACCCGGCGGGAGCTTCAGCGCGGTCGTCGGCTGGTCGACGGCCGGCGGCCTGACCATCTTGAACATGGTCGTCGGCTGGTCGACGGGCTTGTCCTCGACATCCGACTTGCCCTTGACGTCCGACTTGCCCTCGACATCCGGCTTGTCCTTGACGTCCCGAGCATCGTCGACGCCCGGCTCGTCCGCCGCGTCGTCCCCCGCCTTGGCTGCCGCCGACTTGTCGGCTGCCACCTGCTCCTCGGCCGCCTTCCGCGCGGCGAACCACGACGCGGCGGGAGCCTCGTCCTCGACGGGCTCCTCGTCGTCAGCGTCGTCCGCCTCGGGCTCCGCCGCGGGCTCGCCACCCGGCTCGTCGCCCACAGAATCGTCGTCCTCGGCCTCAGAGCGGTCGGCCTCGACCTCGGCCTCAGAAGCGTCCACAGAGCCCCCAGCGTCCGCCTCGGGGGCCTTGGGGGCCTCGGACGCCCTGGACGCCCTGGACGCCCTGGACGCCCTGGACGCCTCAAGGGCGGCCTCGGCCGCGCCGTCAGCGTCGGCCGCAGGCTCGGGCTCAGCGTCGGCCTCGGGCACGGCGTCGGCCTCAGCTTCGGCCACGGCCTGAGCGTCGGCCTCGTCGTCGGACTTCTCGGCCGTGGCCATCCACGCCGTCACGGCGGCCTTCAGGCGGGCGCTCTCCGGCTCGGACGCGCCGTCGGGGGCGTCCACGGTCTCCGAAGCGTCGCCCGCAGCCTCAGGCGCGTCGCCCGAGGCGTCAGGCGCGTCGCCCGACGGCTTCGGCGCGTCGTCTTCCGGTGTGCGCGGCGCGAGGGTCTTGAAGACGGCGGTCGGCTGGTCGACCTGGACCCGTGAGGCGGGCGCGGATGACGGGGGCTCTGACTCGCGGAGTACGGCGAGCCTGGGATCCCGGCTGCCGCCGCCCGAGGCCGCCGTCTCCTGAGACGACCCCTGCTGCTCCGCCTTGTCGGGGGACTCGCCCGCCACCGTGCCTCCTCCATGCGTCATGCGTACGTCCGAACCGTGTACCAGTGTCCTGTGTGAACCCCTCGGCTCCCGTGCTAGACGAGAACGACATACCTACTGGTTCCCGGATTAACCACCCAGGCGCTCTCGACAGATGAATGTGAGAGGGGTCACCCTGTCATTCATCCACGCGGGGAGGCATGGATGGGCAGGAGCCGCAGAAGTATTCCGGAAGAGCTTCTACTGCTCGCTCTGGACCCGACCACGGGTACCACGGCGCAGCCGCAGTCGCTCGACCTCGGTCTGGCCGGAGCACAGCTAGTGGAGCTGGCACTGGCAGGCCGGATAGCCCCTGACGGGGATCGTATCGCCGTGGTGATGCCACGGCCGACCGGAGATCCGACCTTGGACTCCGCACTGGAGCTGTTGCGCAGGCGCGGCAGCCCGGTTCGGGCCGTCCACTGGATCGGCGGACCCCGACTGGGGCTCCGTCAGACGTATCTCTCGCATCTGGAGCGATGCGGCATGGTGCATGCCGTGGAGGGCCAGATGTGCGGGGTGTTGCCGACGACTCGCTACCAGGCGACGGACACGGCGATCAGTCGGGAGATCCGTTCCCGACTGGACAGTGCGATCCGCACCGGCGTACCGCCGGACCCGCGGACCGCGGCGCTTGCCGCGCTGGCCCACGCGGTCGGTCTCGGGAAGCACCTCTACCCCGGCAACGAAGGACGGTCGTCGCGGTCCCGGCTGCGCGACCTGATCCGGCACGACCCGATGGGCGGTCTCGTCGCGCACGCCGTGATGGACGTCCAGAACGGTGCCGCGGCGCAACCGCGCCGTGCGCCGGCCGCGGGTGTTCCGGCACAGCCGCGCGGCAGCATGGCGCGCGCGGCGGTGCACTGACACCACCACGCGGACGGGCTCTGAGCACCACGTACCCACCCGGGAGCCGCACAGCTGTGCGGGGCGGTCTGGACGGCCGCCCCGCACATGTGCGTTGTCGTCGTTTCCCAGCGCACACCCGGCCATTGGTGGCAGTCTGCCAAGCGGAAGGTACTCACAGCTACGCAGCAGACCAGCCGGAGGTGCAGTTTCCGTGGCGTCCAGTGTCAACCCCACCGTCAGGCGACGCCGATTGGGCCAGGAGCTGCGCAAGCTCCGCGAGGCGAAGAACATGACGGCCGAACAGGTCGCCGAGCGTCTCCTCGTCTCCCAGTCCAAGATCAGCCGACTGGAGAACGGCCGCCGCTCCATCAGCCAGCGCGACGTCCGCGACCTGTGCGGGGTCTACGAGGTCGAGGACGAGCGCATGGTCGACTCCCTCATGCAGATGGCCAAGGACTCCCGCCAGCAGGGCTGGTGGCACGCCTTCGGCGACATCCCGTACAGCGTCTACATCGGCCTGGAGACGGACGCCGAGAGCCTGCGGATGTACGAGTCGCAGATCATCCCCGGACTGCTGCAGACGCCCGCGTACGCGGAGGCCGTGATCTCCGGCGCGATGCCGGAGTCGACGCCGGCGGACATCGAGAAGCGGGTCACGGTCCGCACCCGCCGCCAGGACCGGATCCGGGACGAGGAGCGTCCGCTGCGGTTGTGGGCGGTGATCGACGAGGGTGCGCTGCACCGGATCGTCGGGAGCCGGCAGTTGATGGTGCAGCAGCTGGAGCATCTGATCGAGCAGTCGCACCTGCCGCACGTGACGGTGCAGGTGATCCCGTTCGAGATGGGCGCGCACCCGGGGATCAGCGGGCAGTACTCGATCCTGGAGTTCCCCGACACCTCCGACTCCAGCGTCGTGTACATCGAGGGCGTGACGAGCGACCTGTACCTGGAGAAGGCGCAGGACGTCGGCAAGTACAGCGTCATGTACGAGCACCTCAGGGCGCAGGCGCTGAACGTGGACCAGACCCGTGAGTTCATCGCGAAGATGGCCAAGAAGCACGCCCAGGGCTGACTCGGCCCGGCCGGGGAGGGCACCGTACACCGCGTGATCGCTCCCACGGAAGTCCAGTTGGAATATGCCACCCGGTCGTGTGAACGCCGGTCCCGTCGGCCGGGACCGGCGAGTAGCGTCGATCACGCCGGCAAGAACGCTGGCGCGACACACTCACTGGCAGAACCGGAGTTGAGCTTCATGGCGATCATTCAGGGTGCGACCGACACGTGGACCAAGTCCTCCTACTCGGGTGGAAACGGAGCCTGCGTCGAAGTGAAGTCCCCGGTCGTGGCATCGATCGCGGTGCGGGACTCGAAGGCCCCCGAGGGCCCGTCCATCAGCTTCGGTCCGGGATCGTGGAACGCGTTCGTCGGCGAGGTGAGCGCCGGGGCGATCTGATTCCCCGGTGCACGCATGCCGTCACCAGCAGTACGTGAAGAGCCCTCTCGTCCGGTCCGCCGTCCTGGCCGAGGGGGCTCGGTCTTTTTCCGGAAGCGCCTCCGGGCCCCGGAACCGCGTCAGCGCAGTTCGTCCACGTAGCGGTCCGTGCCGGGGATGGTGGGGATGAAGGGGGCGAGGAGTTCGACGCGGGCGTGGGGGGTGCCGAGGGTGTCGAGGTCGGCGAAGTGGTCGGCCCAGGAGGTTCGCGGGTCGGATTCGAGGAACCAGAGGAGGGTGAGGCGGGTGTCGACGCCTTCGACCTGCTTGACGTAGGTCATGCGGTCGCCGGGGAGGGGGGTGGGGCGGAAGACGGTGACCATGGCGGCGGGGGAGCCGGTGAGGCGGCGGGGGAGGTCGCGGCTGCGGAGGCGGTCGAGGAGGTCGGAGCGCGCTTCCGGGCCTTCGGCGTCGAGGACCTGGAGGACGAGGCCGGCGTAGGGGTGGTCGAGGGCGTGGAAGTCGCGGGGGCCGGCGGCGCCGTCGCGGTAGACGGTGGCGGCGTGGTCCTGGAAGGCCGTGAAGACGTGGGTGCGGCCCTGGTGGACGCGGCCGTCGCGGTTGAGGCGCTTGTTGATGCCGACGGTCCACTTCATGTGGTCGTCGTAGCGGCCGGCGGTGATCCAGTAGGTGGAGAGGTAGCAGCCGGCGGTCACGGGCTGGGCGACGGCGGACTTCTCCGGGCGGCGCAGTTCCTGGAGGTCGCGCGTGGCGACCCAGCGGCGGCCGGCGTACATCCAGGGCATGGCCATGGCGCCGGCGTAGTAGTGGTCGTCCTCGTACCAGCGGTTGTACGCGTACTCCTGGCCCGGATGCGGTTCGACCATGGTGATGAGCGCGTGGCCGGGCCGCACGCCGTACGGCCCGATGGCCGCCAGTTCCGCGTACGTCTCGCTGCGGGTCTCCTCGCTCACTCTCGTACCCCTTCCCAAGTCGGTGACGGAGACCTACTCTGACGGACCGTCAGATACTTGGCCAGGGTCGAGGAGGGTCCGGATGCTGCTCCAGGGGAAGACGGTCGTCGTGTCGGGGGTCGGCGCGGGACTCGGCCACCGGATCGCGGAGACGGTGGTGCGGGACGGCGGGAACGCGGTACTCGGCGCGCGGACCGAGGCCAATCTGGCGAAATCCGCCGCCTCCATCGATCCGGAGGGGCGCCGCACGGCGTACCGGGCCACGGACATCACCGACGAGGAGCAGTGCGGGGCGCTGGCCGCGCTGGCCGTCGAGCGGTTCGGGGGGATCGACGCGGTCGTGCACGTCGCCGCCTGGGACTCCTACTTCGGGGGCCTGGAGGACGCGGACTTCGCGACCTGGCAGGGGGTCCTCGACGTCAACCTGATCGGCACGCTGCGGATGACCCGGGCCTGCCTGCCGGCACTGAAGGCGGGCGGGGGTTCGGTGGTCCTCATCGGGACGCAGTCGGCGGTGGCGGCGCCCACCCAGGTCCGGCAGGCGGCGTACGCGGCCTCGAAGGGTGCGCTGACCTCGGCGATGTACTCGCTGGCGCACGAGCTGGGGCCGCACCGGATCCGGGTCAACACCGTGCTGCCGGGCTGGATGTGGGGCCCGCCGGTGCAGGCGTACGTACAGTTCGCCGCGCACACCGAAGGCGTACCGGAGGCCGACGTCCTGGCCCGGCTCACCGAACGGATGGCACTGCCGGACCTCGCGACGGACGGCGACGTGGCCGAGGCCGCCGCGTTCCTCGCCTCGGACCGCGCGCGGGCGATCACGGGCCAGTCCCTGCTGGTCAACGCGGGCGAGCTGATGCGCTGACACCTTCCCCGGCCACGCCACGCATTCAAGGTGTCGTTGTTCAAGTACATGAACAAGGGTCAGTGAACAGAACGATTTTACTGCCCCTTGACCCTCCCCCGCATTGTCGCGCCCTCACAACTCCCCACACGATGAACCGCGTTCAGAAGACTGACCGGATCTCATGGAGGGGCGCAATGAACAGTCTCGACTGGGTCGTGCTCATCGGGTACTTCGGCGTGATGGTCGCGATCGGCATCTGGTCCCACAAGCGCGTGGACACCGTCTCCGACTTCTTCACCGCCGGCGGCCGGATGCCCTGGTGGCTCTCCGGCATCTCGCACCACATGTCGGGCTACAGCGCCGTGATGTTCACCGGATACGCGGGCATCGCCTACACCTACGGCGTCACCTCCTACGTGACCTGGTCCTTCCCCATCGCCATCGGCATCGCGATCGGCGCCCACCTCTTCGCGCCCCGGCTCAACCGGCTGCGCTCCCGCCTCCGCGTCGCCTCCCCGCTCGAATACCTCAAGGACCGCTACAACCTGCCCACCCAGCAGGCCCTCGCCTGGTCCGGCGTCCTCCTGAAGATCGTCGACGTCGGCGCCAAATGGGCCGCCATCGCCACCCTGCTCTCCGTCTTCACCGGCATCTCCCTCAACCAGGGCATCCTCATCACCGGCGTCGTCACCGGCGTCTACTGCACCGTCGGCGGACTCTGGGCCGACGCCCTCACCGAACTCGGCCAGTTCGTCATCCAGCTCCTCGCCGGCATCGCGATGCTCGTCGCCGTCCTCGGCAAGCTCGGCGGGTTCAGCGCCCTGTGGACCGTCTGGGACCGGCCCGAACTCCAGGGCCACACCGCGCCGACGGCCGGCCCGTACACGCTGACCTTCCTCCTCGCCTACCTCTTCATCAAGACCTTCGAGTACAGCGGCGGCATGTGGAACCAGGCCCAGCGCTACATGGCCACCCCGTCCGCCCGCGAGGCCACCCGCTCCGGCCGGCTCTCCGCCGTGCTCTGGTTCGTCTGGCCGCTCGTCCTCTTCTTCCCCATGTGGTGCGCGCCGCTGCTCGTCGACCCGAAGAAGCCCGACGGCTCCGACGCCTACGCCCTCATGACCGAACAGCTCCTGCCGCACGGCCTCCTCGGCCTCGTCGTCGTCGGCTTCTTCTCCCACACCATGGCCATGTGCTCCTCCGACGCCAACGCCATAGCGGCCGTCTTCACCCGCGACATCGCCCCCGTCCTCAGCAAGGCCGCGCGGAGCTGGACCCAGCAGGCCGGACTGCTCGCCGCCCGCTGGTCGACGATCGCCTTCCTCGGCCTGTCGATGGCCGTCGCCACCCAGGTCAACTCCCCCGCCTTCAAGGACATCATCACCGTCGTCATCAAGTGGGTCGCCGGGCTCATGGGCCCGATCGCGATTCCCTTCATGCTCGGTCTCCTCCGCGCCTTCCGGAAGTCGGGCCCGACCGCCGCCCTCGTCTCCTGGGCCGCCGGGCTCTTCGCCTTCTGGCTCACCAACTACGGCCTCGACGGCGTCGAACTCCAGATCCAGATCGTCTCCCCCCTCGCCACCTCCCTCCTCCTCTACGTCCTCATCGGATACGCGAAACCGGAGGACACCCCCGAGCGCGACGCGCTGCTCGACCGCATCGGATCGGACGGCGGGACGGCGGTCGCGGTCCCCGCGCAGGGGCGCGACGAGCGGACCGAGCAGGCGGGGAGCGACCGGGCGCGGGGCGACCAGACGCGGAGCGACCAGCCGCGGGGGTAGGGGGGCAGTGCCGGGCCGGGGGCGGAGTCGGCAGGCCGCCGGAGAGCAGGTAGCGGGTAGCGGGTAGCGGGTAGCGGGTAGCGGGCCAGCCCCGGCTGTGGCGAAGCCGGCGGGACCCTCGGGTCGGGCCAGCCTCGGCCGGGCTGAGCCGTCAGGCCGCCGGGGAGCGGGCCGGCCCGGGCTCGGATGGCGCCGTCAGGCCCTCGGGTAGCGGGCCAGCCAGCCCGGGGAGGAATCCGTGGGGCTGTGCAGGGCGGCGCCCTGCGTCATCTCCATCGAGAAGTCGTCCGCGAGTTCGAGGACGGTCGCACGGCCCTCCAGTTCGGCCAACCAGGCCGGTGGGAGGGCCGTGTCGCCGTGCAGGGCGCCGAGCAGGGCGCCCGTGAGCGCGCCGGTCACGGCGGACGGACCGTCGTGGTCCACCGCGAGCCGCAGTCCGTGCCGTACGTCCTCACCCACGAGCGCGCAGTAGACGGCCGCCGCCAGCTGCCCCTCGGCCCCGTCGCCGCCCGCCCCGAGGGCCAGCACCCGCTCCGCGTCCGGCGCCCCCTCCCGTACGGCTCCGACCGCCCGGCCCAGCGCCTCGGTCACCGGCTCGTGGCCCGGACGCACCGCCACCTGCTCCACGGCCCGGGCGACCGCCGCCTCCAACGAAGCGCCCCGCGCCAGCCCGTGGACCGTGACGGCGAACGCGCCCGCCGCGAGCATCGCCACCGGAGCGCCGTGCGACTGCGCCGCGCACTCCACGGCGAGCTGGCACACCAGCTGCGGCTCCCACCCCACCAACAGCCCGAACGGCGCCGAGCGCACGAGCGCGCCCGAATCGGCGGCCTCCGGGTTCTTCGGCCTGTCCACCGTCCCGAGCCGCTCGTCACCGAAGCCCGTGAGGCAGGCGCGGGGCGGATTCCGCCGGGCGTAGAGCCACTCCTCGCGGGCGAGCCAACCGTTGTCCTTCCGGCGCTCGTCCGGCCCCCAGTCCCGCTGCGTGGCCGCCCAGCGCAGATGCGCCCGGTGGACGTCGGTCGGCGGATGCCAGGCGCCCGTGTCCCGGCGCACCTGGGCACGGATCAGGCCGTCCACCGTGAAGAGGGTCATCTGGGTCGCGGCGGTGATGGCGCCGTGGCGGCGGAAGGCGGTGGTCGGTGGGGCGATCGGCGCGATCGTCGGCGGGGCGGGGGGTGCGGTGGTCGGTGCGGCCGTCGGTGGGGTGGGGGGTGCCGTGGTCGTCGGTGCCGTGGTCGGTGCGGATTCAAGTACGGCCGTCGGCTCCGCGAGTCCGTCAGGTCCGGGGGTCTTCCCGACCGCCGCGCCCAGCGCGTCGCCCACCGCCCCGCCCAGCAGACAGCCCCGCACCCGGGAGCGGAAGTCCTGCTGCTCTGCACGGCCCCACACGGCTGCGGCTGTCGTCGCCACGGCGTGCCCTCCCCCGGTCGGCGGTTCGCTGGCCAAGTTCCTTTGCCGCACTGTAATCGACCGGGTACGTGCGATCCGGGGCCGGAACCTTATGTGATCGGACGCCCTTCGGACCCCTTTTGACCGCCTTCCGCCTGCAGCGGGGGCGGGTGCCTGGTGCGGCCGGTCCGGGGGCGCGCTTCGGTCTCGCGGGGCCGCGGCTGTCGGTGCTGCGGGCCCGCGTGCGTCGTCGCCGCCCCGACCCGTGCGGGCCCGCGTGCGTCCGGCACCGTCGCCGCCCCGCCCGGTGCGGGCCCGCGTGCGTCGTCACCGTCATCGCCCCGCCCGGTGCGGGCC
>NZ_JBFPNH010000042.1:0-68240 GCF_040815545.1 Streptomyces sp. LMG1-1-1.1
GACATCCGGACCTGGATCGCCGCCTGGAACACCGAACCCAGGCCCTACGTCTGGACCAAGACCGCGAACGAGATCCTCGAACGCCTCGCCTCATATCTGAATAGAATTCCTGACTCAGAAGACTAGGTTGTGTCGTCAAATGTCACGACCACGTCAGGAGTGATACGAGGGCGACGGCTACTTCGTAGGACTGGGCAGTCTTGTCGTAGCGGGTGGCGATGCCGCGCCACTGCTTGAGGCGGTTGAAGCACCGTTCCACGACGTTGCGGTGCTTGTAGACCTCCCGGTCGAAGGCCGGCGGGCCGGCCACCGCTGCTGCCTCGCCGGGTCCGGTTGCGGGTCTGGTCGGCCCGCTCGGGAATTGTGTGCGGGATGCCGTGGCGGCAGAGCCAGGTGCGGATCGCTCTCTTGAGCTGTAGCCCTTGTCGCCCAGGACGTGACCGGGTCGGACGCGGGGTCCTCCCGGTCCGGTCCGGGGCACCCCCGTATTTACGAGCAGGTCATCTCCGCCACTCTCGCAGAGCATGGCGAGGGTGATTGACCAAGTAACTGAATAGAGGCATCACGGTGAGTGGACCTCTTTCATCCAGTGCTGGGAGGGTGAAATGGCCTGGCAGGCGAGGGTGTGACTGAGCAGGGCCCCGGGTCGTTGGGGTGGTGATCTCACTCATCACACCAGTGACGGAGGGGCCCTGGCGGTTCCGTGTTCCTCCATGCTCGACGTCCCGTACGAGCTCGTGGAGCATGACTCCTGGCGCAACTACGGCCGAAAGCGTGAACTGAACTCGCCCTGGCGACGGCTCGGCTGCTTCAAGCAGGCACTGCTCGTCCTGGCCCACTCTCGGAAGATTGAAGCGCTTGCCCAGCTCGCGGCCGGGTTCGGCCTCTCGACCGCAACGGCTTGGCGCTACGTCGACGAGACCTTGGACGTCCTCGCGGCGTGGGCGCCGGGCCTCCACGAGGCCCTGACCGGGCTGGGCGAAGGCGACTTCGCCATCGTTGACGGCACCCTGATCCTCACCGACCGCATCGCAGCGGACGAGCCGTACTGCTCCCACAAGCACAAGCGGCACGGGATGAACGTCCAGGCCATCGCCCGGCCGGACGGCACCCCGCTCTGGTTCTCCCGGGCCACACCTGGACGCACCAACGACCTGACCGCAGCCCGGGCCCATGGCATTGTCCAGGCCTGCCTCACCCGGCAGATCCTCTTCCTCGCGGACCGCGCCTACCAAGGCGCCGGCGCCACCGCTCGCACCCCCTGCTACCGTCCCCGCGAACAACCCGAACAGTGAGCAGTTCAACCGCGACCACGCCGGACTCCGAGCGCCTGGCGATCGAGCTTCGCGTACGCGCGAGACGAGGCGGAGGTTGGCCGGGAGATTCTCCGCGCGGAAGTAGGGCTGGTCGCGGCGGATGTCGTCGGCGGCCAGGGAGTCGGGGGATGTGAGGGGGCCGGCGAGGAGGCAACGGCCGAGGGGCGAGTACGCCACGAGTGCGACGCCGAGTGCGCGGCGGTGGGGAGGATCTCCCGCTCCGGGCCGCGGGTCCACGGCGAGCACTCGCGCTGCAGCGCGGCGAACGGGGCAGCGGCGCAGGGGTGCGGCGCTGACCTCGGACAGGCCGATGTGGCGCGCCTTGCCCTCGGCGACCAGTTCGGCCATGGCGCCGTTCGTGTCCTCGATCGGCACGGCGGGGTCACGCCGGTGCACGGCGGTGCACGCCGGTGCAGGTGGAGTTCCGGCAGTGTCCACGTCACAGCCCATGCCTTCCACCCGACCCGCCCGTCGGCAAACCGAGTGCGCGTACCCACCTGACTACCGGCCCGACCACGGCAGGTCAGTGCACTACGACACCTCGCCGGGGGCTGTCTGCTGAGTTCCTGGTGCACGTCCAGGCAGCGCAGCCGGACACCGGGCCGCCCCGGATCCCGTGTCGTACGGTCTGAATCGCGGCCGCCCACCGTCCGCAACGGATCTCACCGGACCCGGCGGTGCCGCCGATACGGCCGGTACGGCCGAAAGATCTGAAGCAACATCGGGCATCAGGCCGCTACGAGCTCCTGCTCGCGGTCCGGCGTCTTGACCTTGGGCTTCTTGTTCGGCAGCGAGAGTCGGAAGACCTTGTGCCACGCGGAGAACACCTGCTTGGGCAGCGGCCCGGTGACGTACTGCAGCTCGTACTTTTCGAAAAGCGCGCGCACCTTCACCGCGACCTCGGCGTACCGGTTGCTCGGCAGGTCCGGGAACAGGTGGTGCTCGATCTGGTGCGACAGGTTGCCGGTCATGAAGTGCATGGCCCTGCTGCCGCTGATGTTCGCCGAGCCCATCATCTGGCGCAGGTACCACTGGCCGCGGGTCTCGCCCTTGATCGACCGGCGCTCGAAGACCTGCACGCCCTCGGGGAAGTGCCCGCACATGATCACCGAGTGGGACCAGATGTTGCGGACCAGGTTCGCGGTGAACGTGGCGGCGAGCGTGGGGAGGAACGACGGGCCCGACAGCAGCGGGTGGATCACGTAGTCCTTGAGCACCTGCTTGCGGATCTTGCGGCCCACGGCCTTGGCCTGCGCGCGGAACTCCGGGTTCTTGCGGCGGCGCTTGTGCAGGTTCTTGCCGAGCTCCAGGTCGTACGCTGCGATGCCGTACTCGAAGAAGCAGGCGTTGATGAAGTTCCACAGCGGCTGGCCGAGGTGGAACGGGTGCCACCTTTGGTCCTCGTCGACGCGCATGATGCCGTAGCCGAGGTCGTTGTCCTTGCCGATCACGTTGGTGTACGTGTGGTGCAGCTCGTTGTGCGAGTGCTTCCACTGATCGGACGGCGAGACGTGATCCCACTCCCAGGTGGTGGAGTGGATCTTCGGGTCCCGCATCCAGTCCCACTGGCCGTGCAGGACGTTGTGGCCGATCTCCATGCTGTCCATGATCTTCGCCACGGAAAGCCCGGCGGTGCCGATCAGCCATGCGGGCGGGAAGATCGAGAACAGCAGCACGCCCCTGCTGACCAGCTCGAGCTTGCGCTGCGCCGAGATGACCTTACGGATGTAGGCGGCGTCTCTCTCGCCGCGGTTGGCGATCACCTCATCGCGGATCGCGTCCAGCTCGCGGCCGAGCTCCTCGATCTGCTCCGCGGTCAGGTGAGCGGTGGGGTCGATGGCGGTCAAGGTGCTCCTACCGTTCGATGTCGCAGGGGCCCGCCGCGGCGGACACGCAGGTCTGGATGAGGACGCCCGGCTCGGCCTCGGTGATCTCGCCGGTGCGCAGGTCGCGGACGGCGCCCGCCTTGAGTGGCGTGACGCAGCCGAAGCAGATTCCCATGCGGCACCCGGACGGCATGAGCACGCCGGCCTCCTCGCCGACGTCCAGCAACGGCGTGGCGCCGTCCGCGTCGACGGTCTTGCCGGTGGCGCTGAACGTGACCTCGCCGCCGTCACCGGTGACGACGATGCCGGGGCGGAAGCGTTCGGTGTGCAGGCGCTCTTGTACGCCGTGATCGGTCCAGTGCTCTTCGGCGGCGTCGAGCAGGCCCGCGGGCCCGCAGGCCCAGGTCTCGCGCTCGGTCCAGTCGGGCACCAGTTCGTCGAGACGGGCGATGTCGAGCACGCCGTCTGTGTCAGTGTGCACCTCGGTGAGCCGCAGCTTCTTGTCCGCGACCAGTTCGTGCAGTTCGTTGCGGAAGATCACGTCTTGCGGCTGGGGCGCGCAGTGGACCATGACGACGTCGTCGAGCTCGATGTCACGCAGCATGCCCATCACAGGCGTGATGCCGCTGCCGGCCGTCAGGTAGAGCACCTTGGCGGGCTTGGCCTCCGGCAGCACGAAGTCACCGGTCGCCTGGTCGAGCTGGACCAGCGTGCCGGGTTTCGCCCTGCGGACCAGGTGGTTGCTGACCTTGCCGTCCGGGATCGCCTTCACGGTGATCGTGACGCGGCCGTCCTGGCGGTTGGTCGGCGAGGTGATGGAGTAGGCACGCCACAGGCGTACCCCGTCGACGTCGACCCCGATCCGCACGAACTGACCGGCCGTGTGGCCGCGCCAGCCCCGTCCCGGCCTGATCACGATGGTCGCGGCGTCGCCCGTCTCGGGGTGCAGGGCCTCGATGCGCCCACGCAGGTCAGCGCCCGCGCGCAGCGGGCTGACCAGGTCGAGATAGTCCGACGGCAGCAGCGGCGTCGTGACCATCTCCAGTAGTTTCCACGCCCTGCTGCGGAGGGCTGCACTCGTCATGACTCCAGCTTGATGCGCCTCAGGGCGTAAAGTCCTGACCGCAGGACGTAAATCTGGTCGGCTGAATTGTTCGCAGGGAATAAAACATGAGCCATCCAATCCGGCGGGTCACCGAACTGGCCCTGGATGAGACGACGGTCACCGCTCTTCGGGCCACGCTGAAGACCACCGCCGACGAGGTCGTCCAGGCGATCATCAACGAGGTCCCTCCCTACGCCAACGCCCTTTCGGGCCGCATGGGCGGCACCATCCGCCGAGCCGTCCGCACCGCCCTGGGGCACTACCTGGACCTCGCGAGCGGGAACGCCACAGGCGGCGACGCCGGTGACGCAGCGTACGAGCTGGGCCGCGGCGAGGTGCAATCCGGCCGTTCGATGGACGCCCTGCTCAGCGCATACCGCGTCGGCGCCCGCGTGGCCTGGCGATGCCTGGCAGCGGGTGCCGTACCCGCAGGTCTGCCCGCCGCCGAGGTCGCCAAGTTCGCCGAGCTGACCTTCGCCTACATCGACGAGCTCTCCGCCGCGAGCGCCGCGGGCCACGCCGACGAACTGGCCGCCCGGGGCCGGGACCACGAGCGCCACCTGGAACACCTGGCCCGCGACCTCCTCGCCGGCGCGAGCCCGGACGTGCTGCTGGCCTCTGTTCAACGGGCCGGGTGGCAGCCTCCGGTTTCGCTGACCGCCGTCCTGCTGCCCGCCGCCCAGGCCCGGCCTGCCTACCGCGCGCTCGACCCGAGCACCCTCGTCCTCGACGATCTGCCGGACGCCACCGGTGTGCTACTCGTCCCCGATGCCGACCGATCACACCTCTTGCGGCAGCTGACCGACCGCACCGCCGTGGTCGGCCCGGCCCGGCCATGGACTCGTGCGTCCGCCTCGTACGCACGAGCCGCCCGCGCGCGCTCCCTCTCCTCCGATATCCGCGACACCGAGGACCACCTGCCCGAGCTGGTGCTGAGCGCCGACGTGGACGCGTTCGCAGACCTGCGTGCCCGAGCCCTCGCACCATTGCGAACCTTGCCTGTCGCGACCGCACGGCGGCTGGAGGAGACGTTGCGGGAGTGGCTGCTGCACCAGGGCAGGCGGGACGAGGTGGCGGCGGCGTTGTTCGTCCATCCCCAGACGGTCCGGTACCGGATGTCGCAGCTGCGGGAGCTGTTCCCGGATCTCGCATCGCCACACCGGGTCCTTGAGCTGACGCTGGCGGTCGGTCTTCGGGTGAGCTGACGCGCACTTCAACCGTCCACGACCGAGTCCGCGAACGGTCCAGTATGGCCGTCGTGCTGCTGCCCCTGCTTCTCCCGGCTGGGTGCCCCCAAACGCGCCGGCGCGGTGACCACCGCACGCATCCACCGCCGCGCGGACTTCCCGAATATCTCCGACTACCACCTGCGCCGCCCGCTGCGCTACCTGGTGCGGTACCACTCCACCGACCGCCGCTCCGCCGCCAAGGTCCGCGCCGGCGCCATGTCCGGCTTCCTATGGCCTGGCTCCGGGAGATCACCGATCTGTACCGAGGCCACCGACAGGTGGGCGGCGTCGGCCGCCAGTGGTGCGGGTGACCCTGGTCGGCCTGGCGGCCAGCGGGGCCGATGCTCGCCGCGACCTGCGCCGCGGCGCTCCGGGTGGCTCACCGCGACCGGACGCATGGACCCCGCGGTCGCCGCGGCCCGCACCCGCATCACGCGGTGCGGGCCGGGCCGGCCACGCACCCGACCGGACCGCGTGGTCGGCGACAAGGGCTACAGCTCCCGCAAGATCCGCGCCTACCTCCGCAAGCGCGGTATCGCCTGCACGATTCCCGAACGCACCGACCAGATCAACGGACGCCTGCGACGCGGCGAGAGCCTGTGCCGTCTCGACCGCGCTATCTACCGCCGCCGCAACGTCGTCGAACGCTGCTTCAACCGGCTCAAGCAGAACAAAGCCCTGGCCACCCGCTACGACAAACGAGCCCGCCACTACAAAGCCGCGGTCACCCTCGCCTGCCACGACTCTGGCTCCCGCAATGACATTGCGGACACCCCCCAGGGCCGGACGCTTGGCTCGCGGGAGGCGGGGGAGGCGGTGGTCGCATAGCGTCGACGCAGGCGCGTACGGATGGACACGCCGACGGACACGAGTCCGCACCGGCGTGCTGACAGGCCGGCGGGCGTGTCGAGCGGCGACCCGGTCGGTCGGGCCCGGCCACGTACCGCCATGCGGCGGACGTTCGGGCACGCGTCGGCAAAGACCCGAGGTGAGGAGGAAGCCCGGTGGAGCAGACCCTGCCGGAGCGCGCGTCCACGGTGGCGCTGCGCGTCAACGGAACGGACCGCTCGCTCACCCTGGATAACCGCACGACCCTGCTTGACGCGCTGCGCGACCACCTCGACCTCACCGGCACCAAGAAGGGCTGCGACCACGGGCAGTGCGGTGCCTGCACCGTCCTCCTCGACGACCGGCGCGTGAACAGTTGTCTGCTCTTCGCCGTCGCGTGCGCGGGCCGTTCCGTCACCACCGTCGAGGGCCTCACGGACGGCGAGCGCCTCCATCCGGTCCAGGAGGCGTTCGTCGCCCGGGACGCCCTGCAGTGCGGCTACTGCACACCGGGCCAGATCTGCTCGGCCGTGGCCCTGCTGGACGAGGCGGCGCGCGGCGAACCCTCGCACGTGACACCGCCGGGGCGCCTGCCGGGTGAGCCCGTCGCCCTCACACCGGACGAGATCCGGGAACGCATGAGCGGGAACATCTGCCGCTGCGGCGCCTACCCGAACATCGTGGCCGCGATCGAGGACGTCGCACGGTGAAGCCCTTCGCGTACGTGCGCCCAGAACGCACCGAGGAGGCCATCGCGCACCTCGCGGCCCACCCCGGCGCCCGCTTCCTGGCGGGCGGCACCAACCTCGTGGACCTGATGAAACTGGGCGTCACCGGCCCGCCGCTGCTCGTCGACCTCGGCGCCTTGCCCCTCGACGGCGTCGCGGAGACCCCCGACGGCGGCCTGCTGATCGGGGCGACCGCGCGCAACAGCGACGTCGCCGCCCACCCCGACGTGCGCACGCGCTACCCCGTGCTGTCCCAGGCCCTGCTGGCCGGCGCCTCGCCCCAGCTCCGCAATGCGGCCACCACCGGAGGCAACCTCCTTCAGCGCACCCGCTGCCCCTACTTCCAGGACACGTCCACGCCGTGCAACAAGCGTCGGCCCGGTTCCGGCTGCCCCGCCCGGGAGGGCGTCCACCGGGACCTCGCGGTCCTCGGCCACTCCACCCACTGTGTCGCCACACACCCCTCAGACATGGCCGTCGCCCTCGCCGCCCTCGACGCAGAGGTCCGGCTGCGCGGGGCGGACGGCGAGCGGACGGTGCCCGTCGCCGCGTTCCACCGGCTGCCCGGCGACCGTCCGGACCTGGACACCGTCCTCGCGCCCGGCGAACTCATCACGGGCGTGACGCTCCCCGCGCCGCCGCCCGGCTCGCTCAGCGCCTACCGCAAGGCCCGCGACCGCAGCTCGTACGCCTTCGCGCTCGCCTCTGTAGCCCTCGTCCTGACCGTCGAGGACGGCCAGGTGGGGCACGCCGCCCTCGCTTTCGGCGGTCTCGCCCACAAGCCCTGGCGGGCGCAGGCGGCGGAGGAGGTGTTGCGGGGCGCTCCGGCCACCACCGAGACCTTCCGGCGGGCCGCCGATGCCGAACTCGCCGCCGCCGAGCCCCTCCGCGACAACGGCTTCAAGGTGCGGCTGGCCCGCAACCTCGCCGTGAGCCTCCTGGGTGACCTCGCGTCCCGCGCCGCCGCGGCCGCCCCGTGACGACCACGACGCGCCCGCACCCGTCTGCCAAGCCGCCTGACGTCCTGCCCGGCGTCGCCCCGCCCGCCCGGCATCCGTCTGCCCGCCGAACGTCCGACCGCGCACACCCCGCCGTACGCCGACCGGAGGAGGCACCACGCCATGACCCGCCATGAACCCGCGACCGCGCAGCCTTCGACGGCCGTCAGGCGTGACGCCCGCCAGAAGGTGACGGGCGAGGCACGCTACGCCGTCGACCGGACGCCGCCCGGCTGCCTCCACGCCTGCCCGGTGCCCGCCGCCGTCGCCCGCGGGCGGGTCACCGCCGTCCACGCCGACGAGATCCTGCAGCGCCCGGGCGTACACGCCGTCCTCACCCACGAGAACGCCCCGCGCCTCGGCGACGCCGACGACCCGACGCTCGCGCTGCTCCAGGAGGACCGGGTCCCCCACCGGGGCTGGTTCGTCGCCGTCGTGGTCGCCGACACGCCCGAGAACGCCCGCGCCGCCGCTGACGTGCTGCGGATCGACTACGCGCCGAGCGAGCACGACGTCCGGCTGAGCGCCGACCACCCGCGTCTCTACACGCCCGAGAAGGCCAATGGCGGCCACCCGGCCGTACGCGAGCGGGGCGACTTCGACACCGCCTTCGCCGCGTCCCCGGTCCGCGTCGACGCCACCTACACCATGGGCGCCCTGCACAACCATCCGATGGAGCCGCACGCCGCCACAGCCTGGTGGGACGACGACGGCCTGACCGTGTACGACTCCAGCCAGGGCGCGACGACCGTACGGGACGTCCTCGCGCGCCTGTTCCGGCTGCCCCAGAAGGAGGTCACCGTCGTCTCCGCCTACGTGGGCGGCGGCTTCGGCTCCAAGGGCACCCCCCGGCCACCGGCCGTCCTCGCGGCGATGGCCGCCCGGCACACCGGCCGGCCCGTCCGGCTCGCCCTGCCCCGCCGCGACCTGCCCGCCACCGTGGGGCACCGCGCGCCCACCATCCAGCGCGTCCGCATCGGCGCCGCCGCCGACGGAACGATCGCGGCCCTCGCCCACGACGTGGTCACCCAGACGTCCACGGTGAAGGAGTTCGTCGAACAGGCCGCCGTCCCGGCCCGCACCATGTACACCTCTCCTCACAGCCGCACCACCCACCGGGTGGTCGCCCTGGACGTGCCCACCCCGTCGTGGATGCGCGCCCCCGGCGAGGCGTCCGGGATGTACGCCCTCGAAGCGGCCATGGACGAACTCGCCGAGGCGGTCGGCGTCGACCCGGTGGAGCTCCGGCTGCGCAACGAACCCGACACCGAGCCCGACAGCGGCAAACCGTTCAGCAGCCGGGGCCTCGCCGCCTGCCTGCGGGACGGCGCGCGCCGGTTCTGCTGGGCGGACCGGGACCCGCGCCCCGGCGTCCGGCGGGACGGGGACGTGCTGGCCGGTACGGGTGTAGCCGCCGCCACCTACCCCGTACTCCTCAGCCCGTCCCGCGCCTCCGCCCACGCCGCCCCGGACGGCCGCTTCGTCGTCCGCGTCAATGCCACCGACATCGGCACCGGGGCGCGGACCGTCCTCGCCCGGATCGCCGCCGACGCCCTCGGCGCCCCGCTGGAGTCCGTAGGCGTCGAACTCGGCAGCAGCCGACTGCCCGACGCCCCCGTCGCCGGCGGCTCCTCCGGGACCGCGTCCTGGGGCTGGGCCGTGCACAAGGCCTGTGCCGCGCTACGCGCGACCCTGGCCGCCGCCCCCGGTCGTCCACTGCCGCCCGAGGGCGTCACGGTCGAGGCCGACACGGATGAGGAGGCGAGGCGGACGTCCCCGTACGCCCGTCACGCCTTCGGCGCCCACTTCGCGGAGGTCCGCGTCGACACCGTCACCGGCGAGGTCCGGGTGAGCCGGCTGCTCGGCGTCTATGCCGTGGGCCGGGTCCTCAACGCGCGCACCGCCCGCTCCCAGTTCATCGGCGGCATGACGATGGGGCTCGGGATGGCGCTCACCGAACACAGCACCATGGACCTCGTCTTCGGCGACTTCCGCGAACACGACCTGGCCTCCTACCACGTCCCTGTCTGCGCCGACGTGCCGGACATCGAGGTCCACTGGGTGGACGAGCACGACCCCCACCTCAACCCGATGGGCAGCAAGGGCATCGGAGAGATCGGCATCGTCGGCACGGCGGCGGCGATCGCCAACGCCGTCCACCACGCATGCGGCGTCCGCCTCCGAGCCCTCCCCCTGACCCCCGACCACCTCCTCCCGCTGCTCACCGCCCGGGCGCCCACGCCCTAACTTGATCTTTAACGTGCATCGTCGAACGGTGCGTCGTACTTGATCACTCGGTCTGGTGTCCGCCGTACACGGAAGCGGCCTTCGTCTGAACATGTGCTCCGACCAAGGAACACACACGTCCAGCACGAAGGCCGTGAGGATGAGTCTGCTGCATCACGATGCCCGGCAAGGGCCGTTGGCTGAACTGTCACGCTTCCGGGGTGAGTTCTACTCCTGCATGACCGCTCGTTCGGATGCCCTGTTCGAGCTGGCGGATGCGGTTCTGTGCGGGGATGGCCCGGTGAGATCGCTGGCCGAGCTGTCACTGGTGGGCGAACACCGCCGCGGACACGGCGGCCTCTACGCCGCGCTCGCCCAGGGCCGAATCGACGCCGAACGGATGCGGCGGACCTTGGCCTCGGTGCCGCTGCCCCGATCGGCGGACGGCCGGCTGGTCCTGGCCGTCGATGTCACGTGCTGGCTGCGGCCGGACGCCCACACCTCACCACAGCGGATCCTCTGCCACACCTACGGCCGGGGCAAGGACCAGCACATCCCCGTCCCCGGCTGGCCCTACTCGATCGTCTGCGCGCTCGAGCCCGGCCGCAGCTCGTGGACCGCCCCGCTGGACGCCCGGCGTCTGGCCCCTGGGGACGACACGGCCACCGTCACCTCCCGGCAGCTGCGCGACCTGGTCGAGCGGCTGATCACCGCAGGCCAGTGGCAGACCGGCGACCCAGATGTCCTCATCATCGCGGACGCCGGATACGACGCACCCCGCCTCGCCTTCCTACTGAAGGATCTGCCGGTCCAGGTCCTGGCCCGGATGCGCTCGGACCGCGTCCTGCGCCGGCCGGCCCCGCCGCGGGAGCCTCACGCCAAGGGCCTGCCGCCCCGGCACGGCGGCGAGTTCGTCTTCGGACAGCCCGACACCTGGGGCACCCCGGACACCGAAACCGTCACCAGCACACGCCTCTACGGCACCGCCCTGGCCCGTTCCTGGGACCGGCTCCACCCCAAACTCACCCACCGCTCATCGTGGGCCGCAGCCGACGACTCACTCCCGGTCGTCGAGGGGACCGTGATCCGCCTGGACATTGATCACCTGCCCAGCGGAGCCACCCCGAAGCCGGTCTGGCTGTGGTGGTCGGGCACCGACGCAGACGCAGCGGACACCGACCGGCTCTGGCGGGCATACCTGCGACGCTTCGACATCGAGCACACCTTCCGCCTGTTCAAACAGACCCTCGGCTGGACCTGCCCGAAGATCCGCACCCCCGAAGCGGC
Organism: Streptomyces sp. LMG1-1-1.1; assembly: GCF_040815545.1. Lineage (NCBI taxonomy): Bacteria > Bacillati > Actinomycetota > Actinomycetes > Kitasatosporales > Streptomycetaceae > Streptomyces > Streptomyces sp. LMG1-1-1.1. The sequence continues at coordinate 11,544 of NZ_JBFPNH010000042.1, forward strand.
CGACCGCTGGACCTGGCTGATCCTCGCCGCCTACACCCAACTGCGACTGGCCCGGCCACTGGCAGCCGACCGACGTCGCCCATGGGACAGGCCCGTTCCCGCCGACAAGCTGACGCCCGGACGCGTCCGCCGCGACTTTCGGCACATCCGCCCAACAGCCGCCTGTCCTGCCAGCGCACCGAAACCCACCCGCCCCGGACCGGTACGGCCTCCCGGCCAAAGGAACACCCGGCCCACCCCACGGCACGACGTCCACACACCCCGCAAGACGGGCACCACCACGTCCCGAATCAAAAAGTCGACCAGCCCACGACCTCACCGCACAGGTTAAAGATCAAGCTAAAGGGTGTTACAGAAGGCTTCGGTGCGGACATTTTACCTGTATGGGCGGGTGTTGAGGGCTAAGAGGTCCTAACAAAGGCGTTGGACGTGCCGGTGGGTGATGAGGCAGGTGGCGAGGCCGAGGAAGGCTTCGTGGATGTCGTCGCGTCGTTCCCATCGGACGCGGAGACGCCGGAAGCCGTGAAACCAGGCGATGGTGCGTTCGACGATCCAGCGATGGATGCCGAGGCCGGAGCCATGCGGGACGCCACGGCGGGCGATGACCGGCTTAATGCCCAGGGCCCAGACCAGACGGCGGTACTTGTCGTGGTCATAGCCCCGCTCGGCCAGCAGCATGTCCGGTCGGCGCCGTGGCCGGCCGACAAGGCCGGCAACGGACGGGATCTTGGCGGGCAGTGCATCAGCTGGGTGACGTCGTTGCGGTTTCCGCCGGTCAGCGACACGGCAAGTGGGATGCCCTGCCCGTCGACGAGGACGTGGTGTTTGCTGCCCGGACGTGCGCGGTCGACCGGGCTGGGTCCGCTTTTGGGCCGCGTCGAGCGGCCCGGACGTGGCTGGAGTCGATCACCGCCCGCGACCAGTCGAGCTGCTTGGCCGAGCGCAGCTTCTTGAGCAGGACCAGGTGGAGCTGGTCCCACACGCCGGCCTCGTTCCAGGCGGCGAGCCGTCGCCAGCACGTCATGCCGGATCCGAAGCCGAGCTCCTGGGGCAGATACTCCCACTGGATGCCGGTGTGCAGCACGAACAGGATCCCGCACAGAGCTTGCCGGTCGGGCACCCGCGGACGCCCCGACACCAGCTTCGGCGCCGGGAGGGGCAACAACGGTTCGACCAGTGACCACAGTTCGTCCGAGACGATCCACGGCCTGGAGTTCCTCTTCGCCACGAACGGACCAACGAGCAACCGAGCCGACAGTCACATGATCAACAGCTTCTGTTAGGACCTCTAAGCCGTTGCGGGCGGAGACGTCTACGGGACTGCGGATGCGGCAGTCCGAGCGGGTGCTGAAGGTCGTGCGTGAACGGGGCGGGAACGGGCCTGGTGGCGGCCGTCCGCTTGCGCCGTCAGTGGCGCGAGCGTGTGAAGCGGGGGTCCTGTCGAAGGGATCGCCGGGGCGGCCGAGGCGCAGCGAGGCGCAGATCGCGAGACTGGAACGGAGCTGGAGCGTGGGCCGCTGGTCCACGGCTGGGCCGACCAGCGGTGGATACCGGCCCGGATCAAGACGCTGATCGGCCGACTGTGCCACGTGAGCCAGACGATGGAGGGCACCTGGCAACTGCTGAAGCGGCACGGCTGGTCGTGGCAGCCCGCCCGGCGGGCGATCGAGCGTGACGACGTGGCGGTGGTGGTCTGGAAAGAAGACCTGCTCGCGGGTAAGAGCATCGCGGAAGAGCACGGCGCCTACCTCGTCTTCGAGGCGAGGACGAGGCCTGGGCAATCGATGACTCCGCCGCGCTCCAGGACCTGGGGGCGGATGGTCCGAACCCCAGGGGTGCGGGTACGCGGTCGGGGTGCGTGTCGCTGGCGGGCATGACCTGCTACTACAAAGCTGAACAGGTTCCCGTACTCGTGCCCGAAGACGATCTCGATATCGACGTCGTAGGGGCTTTCCGGCTGGAACAACCCGATGCCCTCCGCCGGCACCGTCTGCGCCCCACCCCGTCGGCAGCAGGTTCTGCCGGGCGGACGGCACCGGCATCACCCGGCGGCGAGGAGGACCGGCGCAGAACGCTTCGCGCCGGGGGACGAGGGTGTGGTTCGTGTTCATGCCTGGCGTCCTTGGGGCCGCTGGTGTCTTGCGAGTCGTACGGCGTCGGCCTGCTCGGTCCGGACGGAGGTCAGGGGCGGGGCGATGCCTTGGATCTCGCCGAGCCGCTGTTCGTTTCCGGCGGTGTAGGGGTGGCCCCCCTGGGATCCCCCGCGTTCTCCGCCGATGAGATGCGGACGCCGTCCCCTCCGGGCAGAGTGGGGAAGGACCTGTTCGTACCGAGGTGGTCCCCTGCGGTCCCGCGTGCTGGAGACGGGGACGGAATGATGCGAGGATTGTCGTGACGTCGGAGTGATCGATGTTCCGCAGACGGCCGGACGACAACAGCGAGGACCTTCTGGTCCGGCTCGGGTCGCTGACCGCCAGGGCGCGGGAGTTGGCTGAGACGCAGCGTTCCCGTGTCGAGTTCGCCGTGGCACTGCAACGCGACATGCTGCCCTCGGAGCTGCCCAGTTTTCCGGGCGCCCGGCTGGCCGTCCGCTATGAGCCCGCCAACCACGGGCTCAACGTCGGCGGTGACTGGTACGACGCCTTCTCCCTGCCCGGCGGGCGGATCGGCATGTCCATCGGTGACGTGCAGGGACACAACATCGAGGCCGCCGCCTTCATGGGACAGGTCCGCGTGGCACTGCGCGCGCTGGCCTCCGTCACCGGAGACCCGGGAGAGCTGCTCGGTCGCACCAACGACCTGCTGATCTCTCTGGGCGCCGACCTCTTCGCCACCTGCACCTTCCTGCGGCTCGACCCCGCTGCCGGCACCCTGGAGTGCGCCCGTGCCGGTCACATCCCCTACATCTGGGCCACCACCGACGGCCGCTCAGGCATCGACGACAGCGAGGGCGGGCCTCCCCTCGGTGTGCTCCGCGGCGTCGACTACCCGGCCACGCGCCACCGGCTCACCGCCGACGGTGTCTTCGTCCTCCTGACCGACGGGGTGGTGGAGGGGCCCTCGCTCCACATCGACGAGGGTCTGGACCGGGTGACGCGGCTCGCCGGGATCACCGCCGTCGCCGGACTGGACGTCGACGCGCTCGCCACCGCCGTCATGAAGCTGGCGGCCACGGTGGGGCACGAGGACGACGCGGCCGTCCTGGTCGTCGGCCATGACGGCGGTCCGGCCCGGCCGACGGCCGAGGAGTGAGGGGAGGGGCTCGCCTCGGGCCGGGTCGGTTCTCGGGGCCCGCCCGGGCCCGTGCCGGACAGCGGCGCCCGACACGCAGGGGCCTTGCCCGGTCGTGGCGGCCCGGCCGGTGTCTGATGGGTGACGTGTTGGATACTCGGCAGTTCCCGCCCTCTACGGCAGCGGCTCTGATGTCGCTGGCCGTGGCGGTCTGCTACTACGCGGCCGGACGACTGGGCCTGATGGGCCGCCTCGTCGTCGAAGGCGTGGTGGCCACCCCCATCTGGCCGCCCACCGGCGTCGCCGTCGCCGCCCTGCTGCTGTTCGGCGCGCGGGTCTGGCCTGGGATCGCCCTCGGCTCCTTCCTCGTCATCGCCTCGCTCACCACTCCGGGGCCCACCACAGTGGTCACCGTGGTGAGCAACACCGTCGCGCCGCTCTGCGCCTTCCTGCTGCTGAGACGGGCCGGCTTCCGGCGCGACATGGCGCGGCTGCGGGACGGACTCTCCCTGGTCTTCCTCGGCGGATTCGGTGCGATGCTGATCAGCGCGACCGCGGGGGTCGGACTGCAGGTGGCGAAGGGCTCCCTGGACAAGAGCGAGTTCTGGCCCGTCTGGCTGGCCTGGTGGGTGGGCGACACGATGGGGGTGCTGCTGGTCGCCCCGCTCCTGCTCGTCCTCGCGGGGCCGGCCGGACGGTTCCGGGTACGGCGCTGGAAGGAGGCGTCCTTTCTGGGACTGACGACCCTCATCCTCATGCCCATGGCCGTGCTCAGCTCGATGAGCATGCTCTTCCTCGTCTTCCCCCTGCTGATCTGGGCAGCGCTCCGCTTCCAGCTCGCCGGAAGCATGCTGTGCGCGCTCTTCGCCTCCGTGCTCACCACTTTCGCGGCGACCTCCGGACGGGGCGCGTTCCTCCAACTCACGGATGTCCAAATCATGGCGAAGCTCCAGGCGTTCAACGGTTCCGCCGCCCTGACCGCCCTGCTTCTCGCCTCCGTCATCACCGAGCAGCTTGCGACCAGACGGTCGGTGCGCCGCGCCTGCGAGGAACTAGCGGAGGTCTTGGAGCACCTCGCGGCGGGCGAGCCCTCACCGGGTCCACCCGACACCGCCGAGAGCCGGGCAGCCCCACCCGGCGGGCACCGGAATCCGTGAGCCCCGCGCCGGCTCCGGCGCACGGATCAGGAGCCGTACGACGACTGCCCGGCACGGGAACTGTCCGGCGCTAACAAACTGGTGCGTGATGGCTTGGAGATGCACGGTCCTGAGCTGGCGGCCTGTTCCGTGAGCGTCCGGCGGGACAGGTCGAGCTGGGCCCTGGCCTGGAGCTGACCCGCGTCCCAGGCGGCGGCCGCCTGTTGCCGGCCGGCCTCCCAGGCGGCAGCGGCCTGCCGCTCCCCCGCCGCCCACGCGGCCGCCGCCTGCCGCTTGGCGGCCGCGAGGGCGAACACCCGCCGAAGCCGACCAAGATCCGGCCATACGCGGACCAGCCGCCTGCAGTCGCTGAACCTGGCGATGTTCGAGGACGCCGTTCGTGAGGTCGACTGGACGGGCTTCGACGACGCCCACCCGGACACCGAGGCCGCTCGCCGCGACCTCGGCGCCCGCCTGGTGGCTGCTCTGGCTCCGATGCCAGGGGGACCCGACCTGTCCCCCGTCCATGCTGTTCGCGGCCTACAACCGATACCGCGGGACAAAGGACACGCCTCGTGGCCCTTCGCGGACCACGGAGGCGGGCACGGAACCGAACGGCAGACGCAACCGAACCGGATCAGGGACCAGGGCCTGCTGTCGACCCGGATGTGACGCGAAGGCGACGCGATCGATCCGACTCCGCGGAGGGCCGGGGGACCCACTGGGCCTTCGAGTGTCGCCGCAAGCCGACCCCGCACGCCGCCAGGCATGTTCGTCGTGGACGCGGCGACATCGCGGTGCGTCAGTGCCGGCAGGACAGCCCGACGTGGAGCAGCTCGGTCCGCAGTGCGGGTGTGCCGTCGACCGGTGCCGGGTTCTCCGCGGTCGGCTCGATGCCTCCGGCGGCGACCTTGTCGAGTGTCGCCAGACCGGCGGGGCCGACCGTGCCGAACACCGTGTAGTTCGGTCGCAGTGCGGAGTCGCCGTAGACGACGAAGAACTGTGAGCCGTTCGTGTTCGGGCCCGCGTTGGCCATCGCCAGCAGGCCGCGTCCCTAGAGCCGGCGCGTGCCCGTGGGATCGGTGGCTGCGGGCGGCAGGTCCACCGGTAGTTCGTCCTTGTACTTGTACCCGGGCCCGCCCTCACCGGTGCCGGTCGGGTCACCGCACTGCAAGACCTTCAGCGTCGGGTACGCCGTCAGGCGGTGGCACACCGTGCGGTCGTAGAAACCGTGCCGTGCCAGGTGCAGGAAACTCTGGACCGTGCACGGCGCCTTGGCCCGGTCCAAGCGCAGCGGTATCGGGCCCTGACTGGTCGGAACAGCCAAGTCGACCGTGCCACGATCAGGGGTGCGCCGTGGGTCGGGCGGCAGCGGAACACGGCGCGCCGGCGGCTCGTCCGGGGTCTGGCTGTACTGGCAAGGACCGTGCGTGGTGCGCGGCGGAGCACTGTCGGAAGCGGTGGCGACACTCCCCCCGGACACCACTAACGCCGCGGCCGCGAATGCACTGATCAGTGCTCGTCTCATCTTGCACGCCCTCCCGATGATCTCCAGGTCTTGGAGCGGTCGCAGTCTAGGGCGTGGTGTGGCCTGCGGGAGTAGGATTTCCGGCCGATCAGCGTGACCAGAGCCCTGTCATTCAGGCGGCACGTCCTTGGCCTTGCCGACCCCGCTGGGGCCCGTACCGAATCGATGGCAACGTGGAGGAACACCCCGCGAGTGAGGGGAACAACGGTGCCCTGTCGAAGAGGCCGGGAAGGCGCTGCCGTCGAGCTGGGCCGGCACATGCGTTCGCCAAGCCGCTCCGCGCTCCAGACCCGTCCCCGCCGGAGCCATGGCGCAGCCGACTCATCCCGCCGCAGGCACAGACGCTCCCTTGCGGGGGCGGCTCCCCCGCACGACTCGGAGCCGTACCGGCGACCGATGACCCCCGGTAGCACGCCATGAGCGAGACATACCGGCATGTCGCCGACGAGCGGCTGATCCGCGGCGCGCAGATGCATGTGGACGTCCCCAACCCGAACAGCGTCGTACGGGCACTTTGCGTGATCAACCCCGGGCTTCCGCCTCTTCCGGCGCTGTCCGCGAGCTCCCCGTACCGGCTCGGATCCGGCACGGGTCACGCGAGCCGGCGCAGCATTTTCTGGCCGCGCCGGCCCACCCTGCGGACCGCGGTCGACGAACTGATCGCCACCGGCCTCACTACGCCGCGAGGGCGTGACTACGAGTTGCAGGGTCTCGGATGTCGTGTCCGAATGTCACGGTCGATGTCGCACGGATACCGGATCCGATGTCGCGGTGCGACCCCGTGGTGCTGTGCCGCGGAAGTGGCGCGATGAGTTTCCGGCGGTTGTGTGGTCTACCCGTAGACGAAGGGAGCACACCATGCGCAAGATCATCGTCTGCACGTTCCTGACGCTCGACGGCGTCATGCAGGCACCGGGCGGTCCGGACGAGGACGCGGAGAGCGGCTTCCGGCACGGCGGCTGGCAGAAGCCGGTGGACGACGAGGAGGTCGGCGCGGCCATCGCCGATTGGTACGAGCACTCCGACGCGATGTTGCTCGGGCGCAAGACGTACGAGATCTTCGCGTCGTACTGGCCGACGGCCGATCCTGACAACCCGTTCACCGAGCGGATGAACGGCATGCACAAGTACGTGGCGTCTCGGACCCTGACGTCCGTCCAGTGGCAGAACTCGACGCTCTTGGAGGGCGACACCGTCGATGCCGTACGGGCGCTGAAGGCGTCCGACGGCGGCGACATCAACGTTGTCGGCAGCGGCGACCTTGCCCAGACCCTCATGCGGCACGGCCTGGTCGACGAGTACAGGCTGACCATTCACCCGGTGATCATCGGTACAGGCAAGCGGCTGTTCGCCGATGGTGCGATCCCGACGGCGCTGGAGCCGGTTAGCGTCTCGACGACGAAGGGCGGCACCGTGGTCGGTGTCTATCGGCCGACCGGCCAACCCAGCTACGACAGCTACTGAGGGTGGTCGCTGCGGCTTCTCCGCCGACGACCACTGGCGGACATACGCGATGCAGCAGAGACCGCGGAAAAGAGCGCCGCGTCGTCTCTCCGTGAACGTGATCACCCGACGTGGTGGAGAGGCCAGCGCTCCGACCGCGAGCTTCACTAGTCCGTCATCCTGCGCTGCCGAGGCCGCAGACCAAGAACCGGCTGGCCTGCGCCGCGGCCGTCACGACGCCCTGTTGCCCCGTGACGGCGGCCCCCCGCTCCCGGGCGCTGCAAGGGGCGCTGCTCCGGGTCGGGGACGGGTGTGCTGGTGGCGCCAGGTGCTGGGGCTGGTGCCGAAGCAGCCGCGGAACCAGCGGGAGAAGGTGCCCAGGGACGAGAATCCCAGGAGGCCGGCGATGTCGGTGAAGGTGCACATGAACGCCGCCCTCGCCGCCCGCTCCACCCTGGTGCTCCTGCCCCGCTTCGACGCCGCCTCCTCACTCGACCTCATGCGACGTCACGCCGTGACCTTCTTCGCCGGGGTCCCCCCATGTACTGGGCCCTGCTCGGACAGGACACCCCCGCCGACTGCCTCACCCGGATCGCCGAGCACCTGCGCATCGCCGTCACCGGCGGCGCGGCCCTGCCGGTGGAGATCCACCGTCGCTTCACGACCCGGTTCGGCGTGAGCGTCCGCGAGGGATACGGCCTCTCGGAGACCAGCCCCGTCGCCACGTTCGCACCCGCCGGACAGGAGGTCCGCCCCGGCTCCATCGGCCGCCCCGTCCGCGGTGTGGAGGTGATGCTCGTCGCGGAGGACTGGAGCCCAGTCGAAGGCCCTGAGGCCGTCGGAGAGATCGCCGTTCGCGGCCACAACGTCATGAAGGGCTACCACCGGCGCCCGGAGGCCACCGCCGAAGTGATGCGCGACGGCTGGTTCCGCACCGGCGACCTCGCCCGCCGGGACGAGGACGGCTGGTATTACATCGTCGACCGCGCCAAGGACATGATCATCCGCGGGGGGTTCAACATCTACCCGCGCGAGATCGAGGAAGTCCTGCACACTCATCCCGCGGTGAACACCGCCGCCGTCATCGGCATCCCGCACGAATGCCACGGCGCGGAGATCAAGGCCTGCGTCGTCCGCTCGCCGGGAGCGACCCTCACCGAGGACGAACTCATCGCCTGGTGTCGCACCACGATGGCCGGCTACAAGTACCCGCGCCTGGTGGAAATCCTGCCCCCTGCCGACCAACGCCACCGGCACCGGCACCGGCACCGGCACCGGCAAGATCCTGAAGCGCGAACTCCGGGCCGCGCACACCCCCTCCTGACGCACCCGCCGCAGGCACCCCGGGGCCCAGCGCCCCCGGGCGCCGAACGTCCCTGGGCGCCCAACGTCCAGCGCGACCACCCGCAGGCATTTCCCGAGAGGCACGAACCCATGTCCGAGGAACACTTCACCGAGCAGGAACTCGCCGAGTTCAAGGCGGCACAGCGGCTCGCCTACGACGCAGTGGCCGCCGTCGAGGCGCAGTTGTACGAAGGCATCACCGAAAAGCAGGCCGCACAGGCCGTCGAGGACTGGCTGCGCGACCACGGTGTCCGCCGGTTCTTCCACTACGGATTCGCCTGGTTCGGCGAGCGGACGCGCTGCCGGGACTTCGCCCGGCCCAGCGGCGGAGCACTGGGCACCTTCCTCAACCCCCGGCTGTCCCACTTCGGCAACCAGTTCCTTCCCACCGACCGCCCGCTGCGACACGACGAAGCCGTCATCCTGGACGTGGGCCCGGTCGTCGGCGACGTCGCATGCGACATGGGCTACTCGTGCACCCTCGGCGACCAGGACAACGAGGAGTTCCATGAGGCACGCATGGCCCTCGAACCGTACCGCGACCTCATCCCCCAGCTCGTTCGGCAGGGCGCGCCACAGTCCGAGATCTACCACAGGGTCGATGAACTGATCACCGAGCAGGGCACGAGAACATCCACAGCTACTACCCCGGCTCCGTCATCGCCCACAGAATCGGGCGCGTCCCGGGCACTCGGCTGCCCCCCCCTTCCGGATCAAAGGCTTCAGCCCACAGGCGCTCACGTACCTCAGCGGCCACCTGCTCTCCTCCACCCTGCGGCCCCGCCTGCACCGGACACCGCTGTGGAACAAGGAGGCCGACCAGCCCTGCGAGCCCGGGCTGTGGGCGGTCGAACCACACATCGGAGCGGGCGACTTCGGTGTCAAGTGGGAAGAGATTCTCGTCGTCACCGAGGACGACGCCTACTGGCTCGACGACGACCTCCCCCACACCCGCTACTGGAACGCGCACGGCACGCGCTGACCCCCATGACGACGCCCCCCGCCGGACACACCGTGAGGGTGCAGGGGTCACCGGATCACCCCGTGCTCGAGGAGGTCGCGGGCCAGGAACGCAGCACGCCGAAGCCGGCGAGGCCGCCGCCGATGACGACGCGCTGGGGGTCGTACAGGGTGACTGCCGTGGCCAGGGCGTCCGCGAGGGCCTCGGCGGCTTCGGTACAGATGGAGGCGGCCGTCGGGTCACCCGCGTCGGCACGATGCAGGATCTCCCGGGTGGTGACGCCCCGCCAGCCGGTGGCGCGGGCGTAGCGGCGGGCGATGGCGGGCTCGGACGCCACGGTCTTCAGGCATCCCTGTCCGCCGCAGTGGAAGCGGTCACCCCCGGGCCGTACGACGATGTGGCCCAGTTCGCCGGCCCCGCCGTGGCCCCCCGGTGAGCGCACGGCCGCCGGCCGGTGAACGCGGCGGCGGTGATCCCCGTCCCGACGGGTACGTGAAGGAAGTCGGCGCAGCTCCGGTCGGCGCCCGCACGTGCTTCGGCGAGGCCGCCCGCGCGGACGTCGTGTCCGAAGGCGGCGGGCAGGTCGAGGTGTTCGGCCAGCCAGTCCTGGACGGGTACACCCTGCCAGCGGAGGTTCGCCGCGAGGATCGCCAGGCCCCCCACGCTCGTCGACGATCCCCGGGACGACGTTTCCGGCCACCCTCGCCGTGGGATTGCGCCGGACGAGTGCCGCAGCGCAGCCGAGCACGGTCTCCAGGACCGCTTCCGGCCCCCGTTCGGCTCGCGTGGGCCCGCGGTGAAGTACCTTCCACTTCCGGGCGGCTGCGCGGCAGACTGCGCCGCCCGGATCCGGCCCGGCGGGCAGGACAGCGCAGGGCAGGGCAGGGCAGGGCTGATGATGGCCCATGGATGCGCCGAGGTCGAGGTGGCTGGCGCTGCTGCCCGGGAGGATCGCGGTGATCGTCTCGGCCGTGCGGGCGGAGCCGAACCAAGCTCCGTACTGACCCCGCCCCGCGCCACCCACCTGTTTCCCGCGCTGCTCGGCAGGATTCTTCCGGCGCCGGCGGCACCAACTGTCGGGGTCCCGGTCGGCCTCCTGCCGGTTCGAGCCCGCCGTCACCGCCACCAGGCTCGTGGCGGCGTCCTGGTCGTTGGCGTGCGCCTCACGGCGCTTGACATCACAGGGCGGCCAGCAGAGCCAGTGCTTCCTTCGCGTTGTGCTCGGCGATTTCCTGCATCAGCGCGCGGTGCGGGAAATCGCCATCGAGCAGGCGAAGGGGGCCAGCCACCAGTGAGAGACGCATCGCGAGCATGTAGAGGTCGCACCGTGCCGGATCGAGCCCGGGGCGGGACAAGGCCGGGTACTGGTCACCGAAACGAAGCTGCAGGAACACGTGCTCCCACTCGACATCGAAGAACATCAGGCCCTCGATGTCGATGAGAACGGGGCGACCGGAGGCATCGACCAGGACATGGTCGGGCCCGAGCTCGCCGTGGATCAGCCCGTGCTGCGTGCGCCGAGCCACGCGTGTGGCCAGCTCCCGCAAGCGATCATGCAGAGAAGCTGCGGCTGATCCGATGCCGGGGTCGCGTTCGGCCGCCTCGGCGAGATCCTCGATGGCACGCTCGAGCACCAGCTGCTCGCATGAATCGCCACTCGCTTTGTCCCCCCGTTCGAGCACGTCCACCCTGCCGTAGAGCTGACTGCGCTGCTGGTGCATCACGTCGAGCATCGCGGCCAGCTCGCTCACGGCATGGGATGCGCGGGCGGGATCCGTCGTCAGGAGCGCTTCCAGAGTGCCGCCCGCAACGTCCTCGACAACTGCCACGTCCGCCGGGTAACGGCGTCGGCTACCGTCAGCGAGAAGCACCCCTGGAACCCGGACTCCAAGGCCGTCCAGTCTCCGCTGGGCCGCTAGGAAGGGGGCCAGCCCGGAGGCGGGAGCGAACGGATGTGCCGGGGCGATGGCTTCCGCAGCCGGCCAGAAGTTCTCAGCCTCGGCCCAGCTGTAGACGATCACACTCGCTGCACGTGATCCGCTCGTGTGAACCCGATAGACCCCCTTCTTGCTCCCGCCGCGCAACCGGTCCACTCCGACAACACGGACCTCCTCCCCCAGTGCCTCCTGCACGATCCCTGACAAGGCTTCACCATCCGTGAACTGGCGCATCCGCCGACCCTATCCCCGGCCGGATGCACCGTTGAGCCGCGTCGGCTTGCGACGAATCAGCAGGCCTTGGCAGGTTCTTCGGCTCGTGCTCGGATGCTGGGAAGACGGTAGGAGTTAGGAGTCGGTGCCGGTTTCGATGAGGATGCCGTTGAAGGTAAGGCGGTCGACGGCGCCTACGCAGAGACGAAAGTCGGTGGACGGGGTCGAGACTGGTAGGCCCGCATGTTCAGGAGTCGCGTATTCGCCGTAGCCGTCGGTCGATCGTCACCCTGTGTCGGTGCTCTGCGGCATGATGACCGGCGTGAACACCGAGATGCTGATAGATGTCTGGCAGCAGCTTCTTGCCGACCCTCGCAAGTCGTGGGTGCTGTTCGAGCACGGCACTTGTGTCGTGCTGACCGCTCCGGAGGGGAAGCTGGATGAACAGGCCACCACTCTCCTGAAGGAGTTCGGCCCGGTACATGCCGGATCTTCGGCAGGAGATTTCGGGGTGATCGACCTCAAGGACGCCGAGGGATGGGTCGTCACCGGGCAGCACAACGACGTCCTTACCTTTGTCGGCCCTGATGAGCCTCAAGATCAGTCGGAGATCGCTGTCGGGCTGTTCGGACGCTCCAAGCGCCATCGGGATGGCACAGAACTTCACGTCGTCCACATTGAGGACAAGCGTGGCTCAGCCGACTCAGGGTGAGACTGGCGGCCACGCGGATTTGCAGCGGGACGGCATCGTTGCCGAGGACGCGGCGCAGCGCTGCCAATCGCTGCTGCTGGCCGATGGGTTGTGGGTTGGTCATCGTGCGGTAGGAGCTGACCAAAGTCGTTCCCGCGACTGCCACTACCGGGGACAAGCGGCCATCCAGCCGTGAAGATCACGATCTACGGCTGGAGTATTAGAGGGCATCTGATCAGCGTTCATGCTGCGCGGATGGAAACCTCTCTCCTTCGCTCGTCGCGCCACTTCTACGTCGATGCCGAGGTGGGCGCCGTGCCGGATAACGCTGGTCTGGTAGCCGCCGTCGGCCCACACCTTGGTCACAGTCGGATGGCCGCGGCCAACTCGGTCAGGGCCTGTGCTTGCCGCCGGCGTTGTCGTGGACGGAGGCCGCCGTGTAGCCGTGCGTCATGATGGCGTCCCAGAACGCCCAGGCGTTCGTGCAGCCCTCGGCCCATCGTTCGTGCAGGTAGGGCCGAAAGCGTCGAACCTGGTCCGCAGTTCCGCCCCTGCCCCTGCCCCTGCCCCTGCCCCTGCCCCTGCCCCTGGAACAGGTCTTCCGCCCTCGCGGCGTCGGCCAACCGTTGGACGGTGCGATAGGTCATGCCGTGCTGTCGCTGGATCAGCGTCGGCTGCGGCCGGCGGCCAGCAGCGCGTGGAGGCGGCGTGCTGGGAGCGGGTGCGGTCGGCGAACCGGTGCCCGGTGGGCATCGGGGCCAGGGGCGGTAGGACTGCCAGGAGGTGGGGCCGCACGGATCGTCAAGGAAGGCCGCGCGCACGGTCAAGGGTGGAGGGCTGGGGGTGCATAGATTCCCTTACGAAGTCCGCGTGGGGCCGGTCGGGTGGTGAGTGACTGGTCGGGGACTTCGTTTATCCGTCCTCTCCCACTCGCAAAGGATGTCCGTATGTCTCTGCCTGCCCGAGTCGCACGAGGTGTGGCTGCCACCGTGCTGGCAGCCGGCGGCGTGTTCGGCTTCGCCGGAGTTGCCTCGGCCGGGACCAACGGCCAGCAGATCGAGTTCTACGACCAGCGCGGCGACGTCTACTCCGTCTACCTGTACGGGACCAATCAGAACGGGCAGACCGTCGCGGGCTGCTTCAACACCCCCAACACCGCCAACTACCTGTCCGGCTGGTGGTGGAAGGGCGATGTGCGTATCACGTGGTACCCGCAGAGCGGGTGCGGCGGCACCGCCATCGAGCCCAGCCCGGAGACCTTCACCATCCCTGTGTCCCAGGCATCCGACTGGTACACGATCTACGACCTGTGACCGGGCCTTCAGGGCTTCGCGTCGCCGACTGAGGAACACGTATGAACCTCCGCAAGAAGACGGGGGCTGCCGTCGGCATGCTCGCCACGGTCGCCTCGCTCGTGTTGCTCGGCTCCGGGTCCGCGCTCGCCGGGAGCAGCGGCCAGCAGCTCGCTTTTCACGACCGGGTCGGCAACACCTACTCCGTGTGGGTGGACGGCCACAACCAGAGCAGTCAGGCCGTGGCCCGATGCTTCGACAGCCCGAGCCGGGACAACTACTGGAGCGGCTGGTGGTGGACGAGCAACGTCGAGGTCACCGGTTACAGCGGCGGCTGCGGCGGCGATGGCAGGCCCACCGGCAACGTCACCTTCTCCAGCTCCGTCTGGGTTCCCCTCAGCCAGTCCAGCGACTGGACCACCTTCAGCAACTGACCGGGAGATTTCTTTCCATGAGCATCACCTCACGCCTTGCCAAGGCCGGCGCGATCACCCTGTTCGGCGCCGCCGCCCTCGGCCTCGGCTCCGGCTCGGCCTTCGCCGGCGGCAACGGCCAGCAGATCAACTTCCACGACCGGCTCGGCACCGTGTATTCCGTGTCGATCGCCGGGTCCAACCAGAACGGCCAGTACGTCGAGGGCTGCTTCTCCACCCCTAACATCGACAACTACCTGTCCGGCTGGTGGTGGAAGGGCTACGTCGCGGTGGGCGGGTACACCGACGGGAACTGTGGCAAGAGCGGCGGGCGTCTCATCCTGACCAACCCGGCCGCCGGCCCGGTCCCCGAGTACCAGGCCAACTCCGACTGGTACACCATCAGCGACTGACCGGAGTCGAATCACTCCAGCGATGAAATCCCGCACACCTCCGCAGTCTCCGGGGCGCCTTTCCGATCATCGGATCGTCGGCCTCGTAGCGGGGGACGGATGGGGGATTCCTGACGCAACGTGGGCGGTGATCGCGCCGTTGCTACCGCCCGTGGGTCGGGCTCGTGGCAAGTGGCGGGTCACCGCCAGGTGCTTGAGGGCATCGTGTTCAAGTTCCGCACCGGGCTGCTCTGGAGAGAACTGCCCGAGCGGTTCGGACCGTGGCAGACCGCAGCGGAGGTTCGCGCGCTGGGCCGCCGACGGTACTTTGCAAACTCTCTCCTGGCAGCGGCCCAGACACGGGCGGAGGTGGACTGGCTGGTCGCGATCGACTCCGCCATCGTGCGAGCCCACCAGCACGCGGCCGCCAAAGGGGGCTCGAAGAACGCGGCCCGGGACGCTCCCGCGGAAGCTGACCGGCAAAATCCACCTCGCCCGCGACGGACGAGCCAGGCCCCTGGCCTTCCTGGTCACCGCTGGCAACCGCAACGACTGCACCCAGGCCAACGGCGTCATCACCTACATCCCCGTGGCCGGCCCAGGGCCCGGGCAGACCCCGCACCCGGCGACCACGTGGCCGCCGACACGGGCTACTCAGAGGGTGAGTGACTACTCGACAGCCCATCACGCGGTCGAGCACGAGGGTGCAGAAGCCCTGGCCCGCTTGCTCGCCAACCTTTCTGATCCCGATGAGGTCTTCAGCAATATGACGCTGCTGACGCACGCGATCAATACCGAGGGGATGGCGCCTCGCAGAGTGGGTGGCCATCCGTTGACCGTCCACACCACTGGCTCTGTCTTCCCATGAAGTAGCCGGCGTAGCGGTCCACCCTCGATGCCATCGAAACGGTGGCTCCGCAGTGCCGGGTGTGCCCGCCCGGCCGCAGGTAGGTGAGCCGCCCTTCGGCCAGCCCCGTCTCCGCCCCGCGATCGCCGCAGCAGACCCGTCACGAGCCCTGCTCACCACCGCATATCAAGGGCACCACCCGGAAGAGCGGCTTCCACCCTCTGCGTACGATGCGGCAGTCAGCTTTCGCACGTATGGATAGGGCCCAGCGTCACCATGTCCGGCTCCCAGAGGTACGAGTCCTCGCCTTCTCCTTCTTCCGCACCCGGCCCCTGGTGGCAGACGAGTGCTGCACGCGTAGGAGCCATCGCCGCAGTCCCCCTGCTGGGACTGGTGAACGACCGGCTCGGCGGGGTGGCGCTCCTCGTCGCTCTGATCCTCTTGTGGTGGCGCAACCCCTGGCCCCGACCGGGCAGGGTCGTCGCCTCGGTCGCGGCGATGGCCCTCTTCGGAGCAGTGCTGCCTGAGCAGCCCGCCGACACCCCGGCCCGGGCGGCGAACGCCGAGGCCGCGAAGCCGCTCACGCGCCCGAGCCGCTTTCCCACCGCCTCGCGGGCGACGCCCGAGGCGACGATGCCCACGGTGCCCGACTTCACGGGCGACTCGCTGGACGTGGCCTTCCCGAAGTCGCGGAGGAGGGGCTTCACGGTCACCTATCACGACGCCTCGGATCAGAAGCGGGAGGTGACGGCGCGTTCGCTGTGGAAGGTCTGCTTCCAGATGACCGGCGGATCGTCCGAGGAGCCGATCGTGGACTTCGGTGTTGTACGCAGCGAGGAACCGTGCCCGGAGGCCGAGGGCAAATCGGTGCCGTGGAAGAAGATGCCCGACGTCCTGGGGCTGACATGGCGCGCCGCCATCCCGAAGGTGACGTCCGCGGGCGTA
Source organism: Streptomyces sp. LMG1-1-1.1 (assembly GCF_040815545.1). Lineage (NCBI taxonomy): Bacteria > Bacillati > Actinomycetota > Actinomycetes > Kitasatosporales > Streptomycetaceae > Streptomyces > Streptomyces sp. LMG1-1-1.1. The sequence continues at coordinate 27,917 of NZ_JBFPNH010000042.1, forward strand.
CCCGAGAACGACGTGCACGCCGAGGCCGCGTACCTCAACGACTCGCTCCCCCGTGAGGGCGAGTACGACGACTGGCGCGTGTGCCGGCAGGACCCGGCGAGCGGCGGTCCCCTCACCGACGACGTGTACCTCGTGAGCCTCGCGCTCTCCTCGCCCGACCACGGCTGCCCCGCCCCGGACCGCGGCAGGGACGCCTACCTGCCGGACCACGACGACGACGGCGACCCCGACTACCTCGACCCGTACCCCCGCGACCGGAACCGCACGAGGCTCTACCCGAACGGAATCCCCGGCGGCACGAGCGGCTCCGGGGGCTCGGGCGGCTCCGGCGACGGCTGGCGCGTCTGCCGCCACACACGCTGGTGCTGACCGTGCCATGACGCGGCAGGGAACAGCCCGGCCTGCGCTGATTCCCGCCTTTTCGGCCTGTCATATCCCGCCTCAGCCCGCTGGTGAGGACACACGGAAAACACGAAAGCGCCTGAGTTCGCGATTTCTGAGGCGCTGGCACCACGAACTTGGCCCTGCCGACCGGGATCCTCGGCTGTGTACGGCTCGGTTCCGACTGATTTGGTGTCGAAGCGCATGACGTTTCCGGTACCCGGTGAGCCGATCGGTGATCAGCCGACTTCAGGTACCGCGCCAGGCGGAGCAGGCTTCTCCACGGTGACACGCCGGATGTGGCCTACCCACGAGTCCGGCGTCAGGGAGGACCACTCAACGTCGATCTCAACGCCGTGGACTATGCGGGTGAGGTCCGCAAGCTGTGTGAAGACCGCCGTCTGTACCTCCTCAGGGGCCGCGTCGGCGGGCATCGGGACCTTGCCGCATCCGCCACCCGAGTCGTCGGCGATGAACCTGTAGGGCCACACGTCTTGCCCAGTCAGCAGGATGATCTCCTTCGGTATGCCGAAGGGGGGCCGCTTCTTCTTCGTCTTGGGTCGTCTCGCCACGGTGTCATCCAACCTGACGGACCGCGGGCTCAGGCACCCGCCATACACACCTCAGCCACCACAACCAGGCCTGACCAGAGCCGCATGACGCCACCCACCCAGGTGAAGGTAGGTTGATCGTCAGTCGGCTGGGGCCATGGGGAGGAACTGCAACGTCGTCGCGTTCCGTGGGGACGCTCACGATTTCCGAGCCGGGCGGGTACCCACCGCACAGGACCGTGGCTGTCCAGACAACGCTTCTGGCATCACCTCGCCGACCTCTCTGTGGGGGCGATTCCGGCGGGCCCTCGGCATGACCCAGTAGGCGCCCCCGCCGCTTGACGAAGGTCACTGGGAATCAGTCACACGTACTGCAGGCGTGTCCTCCTGGTCTCGGTCGGACAAGGGGTCGGGGTGGAATGTCCGGGTGTAGCGCAGTCCGATGTCGGGGGTGATGTTGAATACCGCGCACAGGTGTTGCGGGTCGGCGCCGGTGACGGCGGCCTCTTCGAGGATCCGGTCCTCGCGGAGTCGTTGGGCGGTGACCGGAAGGTCTTTGAGCAGGGGCTGCATCCAGCCGATGGTGACCGGCGTGCGAGAGTGCGCGGTCTGCGAGCTGAGGAACAGGTGGGGGTTGCGGGTGTGCGGCCAGTGTGAGTGGCGGAGTTGGATGCAGTCGGCGGCGGCCTGACGGGTGAAGGCGTCGAGGGGGTGGTCGATGTTGCCGTGCACGAGCCGACCGCCGGTGAAGTCGACGGCAGCCAAGGGCAACTCACGGGCCTGGCGGGGGTAGAGCGCGTGAATGCCGATGAGGGCGACCAGCAGCTTCAGGGCGGGGTCGCCCTCGGCGGCCGCGGCCAATGTCTGGATCGCCTCGGGGCTCAGCGGCGTGGGCACCGAGGCGGGCCTGGCCCCCAGACTCAGGCCACGTGCGGGATTGGCTAACAGCAGCCGTTGGCTCCTGAGCGTCTTGAACATGTTGCGCAGCGCGACGGCTTCATTGTGCGGTGCCGCGCAGTGGGACAGCCACTCCGTGAGGTCGGCGCGGGTGACCTGGCGAAGGGTGCGGTAGCGCTTCGAGCAGTCGAGGAGGAACGGGATCGAGGCGTCGACCTGGTTGCGGACGGTGGCGGTCGAGCGGGAACGGCGGCGGGGTCCGCCGTGTCGCACGATGCGCACCCACACGAGGGCTTCTGCACGGATCTCCGGGTGCACGTCGCTGAGCCGGCGGTGGATCCACGCGTCTAGGGGGTCGATGCGGTCGCCGTCGAGGAGGTCGAGGTGAGCGAGGACCTCGGTAACCCGGGTAACGGTGCGTGCGGCTCGCTGACGCGGCAGAGTGGCGACGGTGCTGGCCTTGATGCGTTCGTGCGGACCGTGGACGGCGGTCAGCAGGTACAGGCTTCGCAGCACCCGCTCGCGCAAGGCCGGTGACCAGCCTTGGGCCTCGGCGCTTGCCTCGGCCCGCGCGGAGACGTAGGCGCTGAAGGCGGGATCGATGGGCTCGACACCGGGAACGGTGACGCGCGAGATGTCCCGCTCGGCGACGATCAGCGGCTCCTGTGACGCCACCGGGGCATCGCCCAGAATGAGCCGCCATCGAGCTGGTGCGCTTCGGATGAGCCGCGCTCCCGCGTCCGGGCTGCAAGGTGGACCCGCCGAACCAGATCGGCAATGAACAGCTGCTGCCAGGTGGTGGCCGCGGTGGTGAGGTCCGGGCGGGGTGCCCCAGGCGAGGCAGTCGCTACAGCCGTCCGCGTACGGCACGCGGGGATGACAGCGACGGCAGTAGCCGCCGACCGACGTAGTAGGCGTCGCTGCCGCATGCTTTGCAGGTCGGCGGCGGAAGTTCGGGATGCAGACAGCTGAAGCAGCGGAGCCGGCTGTACTCCGCGACCTTGTCGCCGCACTGCTTGCACGGCCGGGGCCGCAGGCAAAGGCACCGGGCGGTCGCCACCCGACTCGACAAACTCGCCGTCCGTTTCGAAGCTAGTGTCCTTGTCGCCGCAATCGGAGAATGGCTGTGCCAGACGGAGTTGCCGATGCTTCCTGCTCGCGTCGGCCATACCCTCGCCAGCGCTCACAGCCGGCCGACCCAGCCGAAGGTCAAGAGGTAAGCGCGCTTGGCCGCGGCCCACCTGCGGCGACCGCCACCGACAGCCGCGACAAGGGCGACGGTGAACCAGAACGCAACCTCTCCGCCAACGGTCAAAGCCCACACGGTGCCCCCAATGGCTGCAACCAAGACCATGATGAAGGCCGTTATGACGAGCCCGGCGTGGGCACCGCCGTCACATGGAACGGCTCCCACATGACACGGCGGTCCTCTGCGAGAACCTTCTCGTAGGCACCGTGGTGGGGATTGTTGGTCCAGAGCTCGACGTCTCCGCCAATCGTGTACGAGCTCGTTAAGGGCTGTGCCGTAAACGGCCCGGAGTCGCCTCGGGCATGGCCGCCTACTGCAGTGAAGCCCGTTGACTATCCGGAGACAGCAGCAGGGGGTCTTGGAGGTCTTCATGCAAGCAAACACGTGATTGGCCGGGGCTCGGACCTGTTTGTGGGACGGGTTGCAGCCCTGCCTCAGCCACGAAGGCCGGGCTGCAGGGGCGCCCGTGCCTGCGGTTCACCGAAGGGCGGGGCGGTGGCCGCGGGCGCAGGGGCGGCAGGGGCGGCAGGGCAACGAAGGGTGCCCTTCACACTGCCTTCCCGCGCCTTCCGCTCGTCGTCCGGGTCAGGCGATGTTGCGACTATCCGCTAGACCTACGCCGGGAGCTCACCGATGTCACACCAGCACGAAGTACGTCATGCCCCCGCGAAGAGTCCGCCCGGCCCCAGGGGGCCCGAGCCCAGGGGTCCCGCGGGGCTTTTGGCCCTCCAGCGTGCCGCCGGGAACGGGGCCCTGGTGCGCGCGCTCCAGGTCGCCGGCCATCCTTACGCCCAGCCCCAGGCGGCGGAGCAGCACCAGCACGGTGCGGGCTGCGGCCACCAGGGGGCCGTGGAAGGACCCGCCGTGCAGCGGTCGGCCGTGCACGAGGTGCTGCTCGGGGCCGGGCGGCCGTTGGAAACACCGCTGCGCGCCGAGATGGAGGCCCGGCTCGGCGCCGACTTCTCCGACGTACGCGTCCACGACGGAAGCGCCGCTCGCGCCTCTGCGAGCGAGATCGGCGCCCGCGCCTACACCTCGGGCAGCAACGTCGTCCTCGGCGAGGGCGGCGGCGACAAGCACACCCTGGCCCACGAACTCACCCACGTCATCCAGCAACGCCGGGGCCCCGTCTCCGCCAGTGACAACGGTTCGGGCGTGTCCATCAGCGACCCCACGGACCGTTTCGAACGGGAGGCGGAAGCGAACGCGAGCAAGGCGATGGCCCGCGCCCTCGAGCCGCGGGCCGTCGCGGTCGCCGAGTCCACCTCCACCGGCCAGGCACGATCCACCCCCGCCCGACCGGCGGTCCAACGCATGATGGGGCCACCGCGGCTGACCCCGCAGCAGATGGCCCAGCTGCAACAGGAGCGGCGCGATCAGATGCAGCAGCAGCTGCAGTACCTCAACCAACAGACCATCGCTGCTGGAAACCCGAACTTCAACTACGGGCAGGGTTATGCCAGGCCGAACATCCCGGACGCCGCCACACGGCAGATCTTCCCGTACCAGACCGGAGCGCTCGCCTCACCGGGAGCACAGCTCCGGGCGGAGGAGATCCAGGCGCAGGGCGGAACGTTCAACCCCTACGACCAGTGGGGCCACAACAACTTCACCGGTCCCAACGGTGGCGTGGGAGCGACCCCTGCCGGCGTCTCCATGTCCCGGAACCATCGGCTGTCCGATCACTACATCGCGAAGATCCTCGAAAGTGCCGCCCAGAACTACGACCACGCGGACCAGGCCCACCAACAGGCCACGCTGAACTTCTTCCGGGCCTGCGTTCCGGGCAACGATGTACAGACCGCCATCAACCAGTTCGTGACCCTGAGGAACCAGCCGGCCAATCAGACACAGGCCGTGTTCCGCCAGTTGGTCTCCACGGTCTCGAACAGTCCGAAAAACCTCCGCTTCGGTGTCTCCTCGACGAACAGCGGCATCGGAAAGGCCATGGACGCGGGCTACTACAGGAATGACGGCGGCCTGACGCCCTTCTCCGACGAGATCCACGGGGAGGTCTACGGCCTGGCCGACGCGCGCCTTATCTCACTCACGCTCGCCCAAGAAGCCCTGGACGTGCGTCTTGGCAAAGAGACGTCGTCCGGCCTTCTCTGAGGACGGGAGTCGCACCGGTTCCAGTTCAGGGCCCCGGGTCGGCGACCGGACAGGACACGAGGGTCCGGTGCCCCTCGTCGATCCGCAGCGGGCGGCCGTGCGGCCGGGCCGCCCACCGGCGCCACCTCGTTCGGAACGCAGAGGCACGGGCATGAGCGGCCGCATACCGGTTCGACCGTCTCCACGCCACTCACTCCCCGTCTAACGACCTCGTGCACGGTAGGCATCGCTGCAGGTCAGCGCTTGATCTCCGCCCAGCCCGAGTCGTTGATCTGCACTGATGCGGCGACGACCCCTATCGTGCACGAGGTCATTACGTGGCTGACGCGGCGGCGATCAGGGCGATCCGCTAGCACTGTTACGGGTCCTGCTCGACGCCCTCGCCCCCTGGCGGGCGCTCCGCGTGCGGCGTGACCATGCCTGCGGACCGAGGTCGCCCCGCCGGTCGCAATGACGGTGGCTGCCGTCGCGGTTGCGGATCGTTTCAGGATGAAGCGCTTGGCGATGACGCCGTTCGGGGGCGGGCGGCAGCAGCGGGGCCACCCGCTTCCACTCGAAGGCGACGGCCTGGTGAACGCAGGGTCGCCGCAGAAGTCCCCGCGCCTGGGGTACACCCTCACCAACAAGGCCCGGTCCCTACAACCGGCCTTCGAATAACTCCTCGCCATGGCCATGTCTCGAAGAACCTCGCAAGACTGCGCCCCAGCGGCTACGGGCCCGGCACCCGACCACCCCGGGAACCCACCCACACCCCGGTCCACCGGCCGGAGTGATCAGACATAGGCGCTGATCAAGCCGTGATTCGCAGCACAGCGCATGCACAGGCGGCCCTTGTGATTTCCTGTTAGCCCTGCACCCAGGCCGAAGGAGCAGCCAGTGCCCAGCGCCCCTATTCCCTTCGAGGTCTATAAGGCCGGAACGTACCTGCACGGTACGAAGGCGGACCTCGTTCCGGGAGATCTGCTCGTACCCGGATACGCATCCAACTATGAGGAAGGCCGCGTGTCCCGCAACGTCTACTTCTCCGAGACCCTGGATGCCGCCGTCTGGGGTGCCGAGCTTGCAGGGGGCGACGGGCCGGGACGGATCTACGTCGTGGAGCCGACCGGCGTCGTGGAGGACGATCCCAACGTCACCGACAAGAAGCTCCCCGGAAACCCGACGCGCTCCTATCGCACCAGCGATCCTGTACGCATCGTGTCGGAACTCAAAGACTGGGTCGGTCATTCCACCGAGCAGATCAAGGCCATGCAAGACGGACTGGCCGATCTCCGCCACCGCGGCGCCGCCATCATCCTCGACTGACTTGCCCCTGTCGGAGATCTCGCTGTTTCGCGGCACGGCAACATGATCGACGGCATGCTCGGGTAGTTCCGCTGACCGATGCAGCTGTGGAAGAGCCCATTGCCCCTCCGCCCATGTTCTGGTGAGCAGGTCCCGCCGGATCTCTTCACGAGTCTGGGTTCTGGCTGCGCCCTCACCGATGAGCTGATGTGTCCTCAGGCAGTGGCGTGCCGGGTGCGGGCTGCCTTGCGCGGGGCGGCGTGATGCGCGGGCCGGCCTGTCGTGGGAGCTGGGAGTCGTCGCAGGGCCACGTCGGCGGTGACGAGGAGAGCGGTGAAAACAGCCAGGAGGAGAACGGACACCCACATCTGCCGGCTCCCGGGCGCCTGCCCACTGGTCCAGACAAAGGACCCTGCCCACAGCAGGGCACCCACAGCGTAGAAAGAACGGACACGGTGCAGCTGCCGTGCGGCTCGCAGGAACTGGATACGTTCGGTCTTCGGTGCCATGCGCAGCCGTGTACCCCGATACGCGAGGACTATCAGGGCCTCGGGAGATCTTACGGAGAGGCCTGCGAGGAGGCTTTACGGAGAGGCTTGTGGAAAATTCAGGGCGGTCAGGACCGATCGGCCTTGCCCGCAGGTGTCCAGGACGGGCAGGGTCCTCTCCCTGGCATGCATGCCTGGTCGAGGCGCCCGACGACGGTGAGATCTGGGAAGTCGTCGCCGACCCGGGGGCATGTGGGGCTGGTTGACCTGGTCGGCGGTCCCGGGGCTGCTGGGGCAGGTCGAGGGCTGCACCGCGGCGAGTGTGTCGGCGTGTACCGGCACCCAGGCTCGCCAGTGGCGGGCCAGGTCGAGGTGGTCGCGATCGACAGGTACACCGTATTCGAAGCCGCGGTGCGCGCCTCGCTGCCGCACGTCAGCGTGTGGTGGCCGCAGATCGTCGCCGCGACCACGAGCGGCGTAACCAACGCCGCCTCCGAACAACCTAGGCCGGAAGATGTATAAAGGATTCATATAAAGTTGCTATGCTTCAGGCATGAGTCGCCGAGACGCCGTGCACGGCGCTTCCGATGCCATCGGGTCAGCCCTCTACGGCATGGCCACCAGGGCCGTGAGACGCCTTCCCCGCGACATGAGCCTGACGTCCGCCGCCACCTTGGCCACCCTGGACAAGACCGGCCCACGACGGATCACCGATCTGGCGGTGGCCGAGGGTGTCACCCAGCCCGCGATGACCGTCCTGGTCCGGGTGATGGAGGAATCCGGGCTGGTCGAGCGGAAGGGTGATCCCTCCGACAAGCGAGTCACGCTGGTGTGCCTGACCGAGGCCGGCGCGTCGTACGTCCGGGCGCGACGCCAGGCGGGCGTCGACGCGTACGCCCGGTTGATCGACGAACTCACCGGTGACGAGGTCGAGGCCTTGGCAGCAGCCCTTCCGGCGCTGCTGCATCTGGCGGAGCTCGAAAGCCGCGCCCGAGAGAAGTCGGACCGGTGACCGCGGCCCACGCTCATGACCAGCCCATGAGCACTGCCCTGATACGTTCCGAGGCACGTCTACTGGTCCCCGCCCTGATGTTCATCGCCCTGGTCGTGGCGGCGGTCGCCAGCCTCGGGACACCGCTCATCACCAGCGTGGCGACCACGTTCCACGTCTCCCTCGACAGCGCGCAGTGGACGCTGACCATCTCCCTGCTCAGCGGCGCCGTCGCCACACCCGTCCTCGGTCGGCTCGGAGCCGGTCCGCACCGGCGGGCCACGATTCTCGCCACCCTGGCGATCGTCGTCGTCGGCAGCGCGCTCACCGTGCTGCCGCTGCCGTTCGCCTGGCTGCTCGTGGGCAGAGCGGCCCAAGGCGTCGGACTCGGTCTCACCGCGCTGATGATGGGCGTGGCCCGCGACCATCTTCCCGAGGAGCGCAGCGCAGCCACCATCGCCCTGATCTCCGTGGTCTCCATCATCGGAGCCGGCGTCGGCTACCCGCTGGCCGCGCTGCTCGCCGAGTTCGGCGGACTGCGGGCCGCCTACGGCCTCGGCCTGCTCGTCACAGTCATCGCCTTCGTGACCGCGTGGCGCTCCATGCCCGCGGCTCCCGAAGGCCGCTCCGCTCACGTGAACGTGGCCGGTGCGCTCGCCCTGGCGGGTGGACTGCTCCTCGTCCTGTTCCTGGCCGGCGAGAGGAGCCTGTGGAGCCGACACCTCGCCGTGGCGGTGATCCTTGCCGTCGCCGCCGTACTCCTGCTCTGCCTCTGGACCGTTTTCGAACTGCGAACCAAGACGCCCCTAATCGACGTCCGGGCGGTACGGCACCCGGCGGTCGCCGGGGCGAACATCGCCATGTTCATCGGCGGGAGCGGCATGTACCTGCTGCTCACGCTCATCACCCGCTACGCGCAGACGCCGCACAGCGCCGGCTACGGCTTCGGACTGACCACCTTCGTGGCGGGGCTGGTCCTCATCCCGTTCTCCGTGCTGGGGTTCGTCGCCGGCAAGCTCGCGCCGCGGGTCCGCGAACGGATCGACGGCCCCCTGCTCCTGGCCGGCAGCGCCGCCATCGTCGGAGGCGGGTTCGTCCTGTTCGCCACCGCCCGGTCCAACCTCGCCGAACTGCTCGCGGCCATGGGCGTGCTGGGCTTCGGCGTCGGCAGCTTCTCGGCCGCCATGCCCGACGTCATCCTGGCCGTCACCCCCAAGAGCGAGACGTCGAGCGCCATGAGCTTCAACTACGTCGTCCGCAGCGTCGGGTACTCCCTGGGCAGCGCCATCGGCGGTCTGGTCCTGGCCGCCGGCACCACCACGGGCCGCCTCTTCCCGAACGACGACGCGTACACGACCGCGGCGCTGGTCGGCATCGCCGCGATGGCGATCACGACGATGGCCAGCCTCGCCCTCGCCCTCCGACGCTCACCCGAGAACCATCCGATCACAACCCCAGTCGGTGCGCCGGGCCTGGGCCGGTCGAGTCGAACCGGAAGCTGAGGACCGAAGCCGTCCGACTTCGACGCCATCTCCGTCGGCTCGCGGCCCCACAGCGCGCCGGCCATGAATCTGAGCATGCTTCTGAACATCCATTCCGAACACGGGAGGTACCGTGGTCAAGGGCTATTGGGTCAGCGCCTACCGCACCATTACGGACCCCGAGAAGCTGGCTGCCTACAACAAGCTGGCTGGTCCAGCCGTCGAGGCCGCGGGCGGGCGGCTGCTCGCCCGCGGCAGCCGGGTCGTCGCACACGACGCCGGAATCGCCGAGCGTACTGTCCTGATCGAGTTCGACAGCTTCGAACAGGCGGTCGCCGCACATGCGAGTGCGGCCTACCAGGAGGCGCTGGCCGCCCTTGGTGACGGCGTCGAGCGCGACTTCCGCATCATCGAAGGCCTCGACTGACGATCGAGGCTGCGTCGGCGACGAACACGAAGCCGACTGCCGGGATCACCCCGGCTCGTCAGCGCGCCGCACCGTCGCGAACAGCGTCAGGTCAGTGGCATCGACGGTGATGTCCAGTCCGGCGACGGTTCACGGCGGCGCGGCCGGATGGACGTCGGCCTCGATGTCGGCGGGGGTGCGTTCGACGAGGTTCCAGCGGCCTATGTGGGTCATCAGGGCGGCCTAGGGGGTCGGGGTCGCGAGGGTGGAGAAGTAGAACGTGCCTCCGAGGCGGCACAGGCGGGACAGGGTGGTGCGGACGAGAGTGCGGGATTGACGCTGTCGAGGAGATCCCCGTACGGCGATCCCGGGACAGCAGGCGTACTGACGGACACGTACTCGTCGATCTCTCCCCCGCCGTGCGACTCCACGAACTCGCGGTAGTCCGCCGGGAGTTCCAGCTACGCCGCGTCGGCGAGCCCTTCCCAGTCCACCGCGTCTCCTCCGGAGAGAGGCGGAGGAGCAGCTGACGCAGGCGAGCGACAGCAGGCTGAGGCATATCTGAGTTCCTCGTTTGTCCCCCGTGGCCCGCCGGTCTCGGCGGCTGCCAAGAGAGGCCGACCATAGGCGCCGGTGCGACTGCCGGCTGGGGTCCGAAGTGCTTGAACTTCGTTCAGCAGCGCACGGCTAACACGAGGATTTCACTTGTCGGTACGTGATGCGGCAGCAGGCCAGTCTGACCTCGACGCACTCACCTGACCCGGGATCCTCGGACTCGGCTGCGAAACTGGCTGGGGAGTCACCACCCACCAGGAATGGGGCCGGCGCAGTGACGTCGGCTGGGGCAACGCACCCGACTCTGGCTGGGACGTATCCCAGCCGCCTGATTGGGACTGAGAGACGCCCCTGCCCGTCGACGTGAGGAGGCCGATGTAGGCATGGGCTCGGCGTCCGACTTGGCGTCAGGTGGTCGCGGTGGCCAGGAGCGTGCCGAGGTTGGTGGGGTCGGGGTTTGGCAGTACGTCCGCGTGGATGGTGGTGAAGCCGTGTCGCTTGAGGTTGTCGGCCCACTGATCGGGGCCGTACTGCCAGCGCCACACGGTCAGCTCGCTCTCGCGGCCCTCCAGCCATTTCCCGCCCATCCGCTGGGGGCCGTACTGCCGGCGATCGGCTCGCGGTGGGAGAAGGCGAACCCGCCGCCCGGGGAGAGGCGTGCGTCGATCCGCGGGAAGAGCTCCTCGGGGTCGGTGAACCAGACTGCGCCCCAGGTCGAGTAGATCGCCTCGAATCGACTGGTCCCTTCGTCCAGGTAGGCGCATGCCTCGGCGTGGACGGAGGTAAGGCGCGGTTCGTCGGCCCAGAACCTGCGGGCGCGTTCGATCTGCACGGCGGAGAAGTCGACGGCGGTGACCTCGACGCCGGCGAAGGGGCCGGCAGCGTTCTCGCCCTCTGCCGGCCCGAGGTCCAGGGCGGTGGCCGGGTCGCCCAGCACTTCGGCGCCCGGCCCGCCGTCCGCGAGACCGGTCCAGTCGAAAGCCCTGGCCGTGGGGCGGGGCTGGTCGCCCTGGCCGCGGTGGGGCTTGTACTTGTCCCAGTACTCGGCCCGGGTGGTCGGGGCGGCGCTGTTCATGAACGGGTCCTCCGCAGTGCCGGACGGTCGCGCCGCAAAGCTACCGGGCTCCTCCCACGGGCCGCGGGGGAATCTTCGGGCCGTCGCCCGAAGAGGACGGCACCCTGCCCGGGAGCGTCGTGGCGCTCCCGGGCAGGGTGCCGGTGTTAGGCCGGGTCAATGGCAGTCGGTGCCCGAGGCGCACGGGCCGCAGTTGGCATAGTCCGCCTCCCACAACTTCCAGTCGACCTCGACCCCGCCGTCGGCGATGATCTGCGCCGTGCGCTCGACAGAGCCGTCGTATTAGAACGCGACCTCCGGGATATCCTCCCGGACCAGACCGCCGAGCAGCAGCCCGAGCCGGCCCCGGAGATCACCCTCGACCTGCCCGGGCTGCTTCGCCGACCACCTCGCCTCCGTCTGCGACGAGGCCATCCGCGCGGCCTCGCCTCTGGCCGCGACCATCCGCCGAGGCAAGGCCACTCACTCCGCATCGCCGGACCGCTCGAACTCCCCCGCACCGCGCTGCAGCAGGCCGCAGCCCTCGTCGCGGACACAGCCGCCCCGGCCGAGCGCAAGGCCCACCGGGTCTACGCCACCCGCCTCACAGAAACGGCGACCGCCGCCTGATGTCCGAAGCCGGGAACGGGCTAACCGCTAACCGCTAACCGCCGCCCGCTACCCGCCGCCCGATTGGTCCCCGAGGCCGGTAAGAACCGTGTCACCGGCCGCAAACGGCGGCGATCAGTCCTTGGACGGTGATCTTGCCGGACTGGGCGGCTCGTACACTGACGAAAATGGAGGACCACACGGCCACCGGGATCCGTGCACTTCCGGCGCCCGCCTTGCGGCAGTACGTCGACTCGTATGTCGGTTTCAACCTTCGCGGGCTCCCGGCGGGGGTGCACTGCGGCCCGCCGAGCCGCGCGCTCACTGCGGTGATCAGCCTGTCCGACCCTTTGGAGGTGGCGGCGGGCGTCGACGACGGGTCACCGGTCACCCGATTCAGCAGCGTGGCCGGCGGTCTGATGTGCCGGTCCGTCGCGATCCACCACGACGGACGCCTGCAAGGCGTGCAGATATCGCTGACGCCGCTCGGGGCCCGGGCCATCTACGGCATGCCCGCCGCCGAGCTCGCCGACCGACTGGTCCCCCTCGACGAACTTCTCGGAACGCCTGCCGTCGAGCTGGTCGACCGGCTCCGAGCGGCGACGACATGGACCGCGCGGTTCGCCGCGCTGGACGAATTACTCCTCCGAGCTGTCGGCCGCGGCGCCGGAGGCGACCACGTGCGCCAGGTGCGCCCCGAGGTAGCCGAGGCGTGGCGCCGTCTCGTCGCGGCGCGGGGTTGCGTCCAGGTTGGTGCGGTCGCCGCGGAACTCGGTTGGAGCCGTCGGTATCTCACCGAGCGGTTCCGCGGTGAGATGGGCCTGTCGCCGAAGACCTTCGCCCGAGTCCTGCGCTTCGAGCACGCGCACGAACTGGCGACGGCGCACGACCCGCTCCCGTGGGCTGATGTGGCAACCGTCTCCGGCTACGCCGACCAGGCCCATCTCGTCCGGGACTGGCGCGAGTTCACGGGCCGATCGCCAACGGTCTGGCGGCGCGGCGAAGTCCTCCTCGGAGCCGGGTAGCCGACAACCGTCTTGCCCGTCGCGTCGGCTTCTCTTCCCTTTCCTTCAAGACCGCCCGATCGCTGTCGTGGACGATCGTCGGCATGAGACTCGTCAACCACGAACGCAACGCCGTGGACCTGCGGACCACCCCCGTGCACCTCGGACTGGGATCGAGAGCGAAACCCGTCGAGGGTTTCGCCTGGGACCCGGAGGTGCTCCAGGCCTACGGCGCCGCGGTCGCCGCAGATGGTGCCGAGGGACGGATGGTGATGATCTTCGACGGCGAGGGCCTCGGCGACCATTGGGAGAGCCACCCTGCAGGCGACGAGCTGGTCGTTTGCCTCACCGGGTCCGTGACGGTCACCCGCGACGTGGACGGGGTACTCGACCGCGTTCTGCTCGGACCGGGCGAGGCCACCATCAACCCGGCTGGGATCTGGCACGTGGTCGACATGGAGGGACCGACGTCCATCCTGTCGATCACCGCGGGCCTCGGCACCGAGCACCGTCCTCGGACCGACACCCGCCCGACCGAACGCGTCGGCACGCCCGGCCCGGAGGAAGCGCCGTGACGACACGCATCGCGTGCCTCGGGGACAGCCTCACCCGCGCGCAGTTCAGCGTCGACTACCTGGATCTTCTCGGACGACGCCACCCTCCCGGTGACGTGCAGCTTGCCCGCTTCGGCGCCAACGGCGACTTCGCCTACAACCTCTTGCAGCGCCTCGATGCCGTCGTCGCGGACCCGCCTGATGTGATCACCGTGTTGATCGGGACCAACGACGCCCGAGCGAGCCTCGCCGACTACCCCGTCGAGCAGGCCATGAAGCGCAAACAACTCCCCGAGCGCCCGTCAGCCGACTGGTTCCAACAGTGTCTGGCAGCCGTCGTCGCACGGCTGCGAACGGAGACCGACGCGACAATCGGTCTGCTGTCGCTCCCGGTCCTAGGCCAACAACTCGACGGAGCAGCGGCCCAGGCATCGCAGGCGTACAGCCGAATGATCGCCGAGATCGCCGCCACCAACGAGGTGGCCTACCTTCCGCTCCACGAACGCCAAATCGAGGAACTACGCCAAGCGGACCCACCGCCGATCGCATACCGGGAGGTGACGCCCGCAGCGGTCGTCGGCGTCCTCCTCCAGCACGCGGTGCTGCGCCGCAGCCTCGACACGATCTCGCGGCGCCGAGGCCTCGTGCTCACGACTGACCACATCCACCAGAACAGCCGCGGCGCCACCCTCATCGCTGAGGTCATCGACGCCGGTCTGCTGATCCCGAGCGCGTAGCTGGTTCCGGCGCCCGGCGAGCAGATGCCATCTATCGCACGGAGGTGGCATCCGATCCAGGCGGTCAGCACCTACGGCACCATGATCAACCAACGGCTCTCCGACGGAGAGGGCTGGACGGCCCGCGACGGGGAGGGATGGACGGCCCGCGGCGCGAGAAGTGCGGGATCCCCAGCCGCAAGGGCCGGTGGGAGGTCCGCCACGACCCCGAGGCGGGGCCGATCACGGCTGAGCCCCTCCTCGCGCGGCTGGGGCGAGGAGGGGCTTGGTGGGGCTCGGTGGGTGGTCCGTTACGGGGGTACGGACCGGCCGGTTCGAGGGTCAGGCAGCGCCGAGCCGGTCGATGGCCTCCTTGAGGACGGTCGCGTTCTGGGTGGCGTCGTGGCCCATCACGAGCCCTTGGTGGGGCAGCGCTTCGAGGTGCTCGCGCCGGCGGTACGAGCCCTGGAGGCGGGCGGGAGCCCGAAGACGTCCGGGTATCAAGCGGGATGGACAGCCAGCTGGTGAGCTGGGCGGGGAGGTACTGGGGCTTCAGCTCCTTGCCGTTCGCATTCCACAGCGCCTCGCGGCGGCCGGCGAGGAGGGCGTCGGTCACGCTCTAATGCTGAGTGGGGTGCATCTGCTCGCCGGAGGCGAGGCAGGCGCGGGTGGTCTCGAAGAGGTCGACCGCGTCCGGGAGCCCGAAGCCGAACGCGGCGGCCGACGGCCACGGCAGCACGCGCACCGTGCCGTCGCCTTCCACGCGCACGAGTACGCGGCCGCTGGCGAGGAGCCGCAGTCCGGTGCGGGCCAGGGTGACGGCGGTGGTGGTCTTGCCCGCCCCCTTGTCGCCGAGGGTGAGGATCGTCGCGCCGTCCTCGTCGGTGACGACGGAGGCGTGCAGGATCGCCCGTCCGCCGGCCAGGAGCCGGGCGCGCAGGACTTCGCGGGCCAGGCGGGCGGTGCTGGCGGCGACAGCGGTCTCGTACAACCGCGAGTGCTTGACGCGGTCTCGGCCGAACTCAACAACCGCCCCGGAAGAACCTGGGATGGGACACCCCCAGCCCTCCGATTTACTCAGCTCCTCAACGGCGTGGCACCGGGCCCCCTTGACTTCGACACGTTCTGCTGTCGGAGCTGCACGGACTGCCGCAGTAGCGGTGGACAGCCTCATCGCGGGACCCGCGCAAGAGGCTTCCGAGGACGCCCCGGTTCAGGCGAATCCGAGCGTTCGGACGCTCCGCACCTACAACCCGAACGCCCGGCTGGCACGGCACGGGAGAAGGTGCGTTTCCGCACCCCGGCCGGCGGACGGGAAACCCCCGCACGGCACCTCAACGCCCACACCGCTTTCGGCTCCGCCTACGGGTCACCACCGCCGTCGCGCCGTCGCTGACCAGCATCCGAGAGACGACACCGAGCCGCGCTCTCTGTGGATGCGGTCGAGTTCGGCAGCGATCTCCCCGACCGGCTCGTAGGTGCAGGTGTAGGTCGCGCCGAGGACCGTGATGTCGCGAATGGCGCTCTCGTCGATGTACTCGCGCAGCTGGTGCGCCTGGAGGCAGGTCACTCGTCGTGCGGAGCATCAGTCCCGAGGAAGAGGGGCGACATCGCCACCATCCCACCCCGCATAGTCTCCGAGGCCGACCAGAACGTCAGACCGAAGCTCAACTCACCCAATCGACGGCGTTGCGCTCCCTCGACGTCTGGCGGGACGCCTAGTCTCGGCCTGTGAGACAGCCCGATCAGCGTGCCGAAGGCGCGGGACCATTCACGACCCGCCTCACCTGGCAGCCGCCCGGCGGCGGCACGGCCGTCTGGGAGTCCCGGCCCGCCCGGCGCCGAGGCCTGATCGCCGTCCGTTCGCCCGGCGCGGCCGGCGTCGCACGTCATGTCAGCGCCGACGCCACCGCCCTCGGTCTGCTGCGGAGGCTCAACGCCTTGGCCGCCACCGCCTTCATCATCGGCGGGGCGCTCTTCGCGGTCGGCGCCGCCGTGGCCCAATTCGGCTCCGGTGACGCCACCACTTGCGCCTCCATCTACTTCGCCGGTGGCCTGTTCTTCAACACGGGCGGCTACGTGTCCCTGCTCCAGGTCGTCAACGCGCCGCGTCATGTGCCCGGAGGGGAGGGCGCCCTGGTCGCCCGACGGTGGCGGTGGTGGAGCTATGAACCCATGCGGGTCGACTGGCTGAGCGCCTTCGTGTTGTTCGTAGGCACCCTGGTGTTCGCCGTGGACCTGCTTGATTCCTTCCTCCAAGGCCTGACCACCCCACAGATCAACCGACTGATCTGGGCACCCGACGTGATCGGCTGCGTGCTCTTCCTGATCTCCGGCCACCTCGCGTTCGTCGAGATCTGCCACGGCCGGTCGTGCATCCGACAGCGCAACCTCGGCTGGTGGATCGTCGCCGTGAACCAGCTGGGCTCCGTACTCTTCATGATCTCGGCACTCGCCGCCTACACCCGCCCCGCCACCGGCAGCGTGATCAACGCCGACATCGCCAACTGGGGCACCCTCGCCGGTGCCCTCTGTTTCTCTGCGGGCGGCATCCTCCAGCACTACGAACGCCCCTGACCCGCCCTGAAGCGGCGAAAACGAAGCCAGCCGCGCTCACCGCCGTCTCATGGCCCCCAGGCCCCCTTTGGTCCAAGACCATCTCACCGCCGAAATGCGTTCCGCGCGCCAGCCGGGACGGTTACGAGGATCCCAGCCGCAAACCTCGAAAGCGGCAGGGTTCGAATGACGCACCCTGCCAACTGGTGCCAGCCAGCGCCTGGGCTCCGGCACGGCGAGACGCGTACGCCAACGACCAGGACGCGGCCACTGCGCTCGTAGCGGTCACCACGCGCACCGACCGGTCCAAGGCGGACCAGGATCGGTCCCAATGGATGCCGCCGATGACGGCGGCGCGCTGCCGGTACATCAGTGAGTGGACAGCGACGAAGCTCCGCCGGGGTCTGACCGCGGACCAGGCCTAGGCCGACACGCTGGGGGTATACGCCGAGGCGTGTGAGACGGCCGTCGCGCACTACACCTCCGCCATCCGCCCTTTCGAACTCCTAACGGAATAAGGGTTGCCCTCCCGAGGTCGGGGGCTGTGAAGGCCTGGCGGGGGTCAGCTGTCTTTCACGGTGAGGCCGATGTGCTGGGCGAGGGCAGGTGCGAGGTCGAAGAGCTGGAGGGTACTGATGGTGGCGCCTTTGAGGGCCTCGACACCGGAGGTGATGCCCAATGTGGTGGCCTCGCGCAGGTCGACCCGAGCGCGGGCGGCTTTGGTGAGGTCGACCCGCTCCAGGGTCGTGCCCGGGAAGGAGACATCCGTCAGGCTCGCGCCGGCGAAGTCCACATCGCGCAGCAGGCAGTCGGCGAAGGTGACGTCGCGCAGTCGGGCCGCGCGCAGGTTGACCGAGTCGAACTTGCAGTGCGGGAAGACGGTGCGGCGCATCTGGCTGCCATGGAGCTGGGTTCCGGCGAGGAGGCTGGAGCGGCATTCAGTGTCCAGCAAGGAGGTCTCGGCGAGGTCGCTGCCCACGGTGCGGATGGTGTCCAGCCAGACGGTGTCCAGTCGTGCGCGCCGGAATCGGCCGCCGGTGAAGGTCACCGAGGACAGAGCGCATTCGTTGAAGCGCGTCATGCCGCCGTCGATGCCGTCGAAGGTGCGGCCGTCAAAGTGGAGCCACTCGTAGACCTCGTCCCGCTCCAGGTCGTCGGTGAACGGTTCGAGGCGGTGCGCGAAGGGCAGGGAGGGCAGGCCCCAGGGGGTGGGCGTGTGCATCAGCGTCCTTCGGGGGAGGTCAGGGGACACCACTGATGCGCAGCGCGACGCAAAGGGGTGCGGGTATGGCTGCATGCTTACCCGCACCGGAGGGGACCCGGCCAATCGCGCCGACGGCGGAGAATCAAGAGTGAGACCGCGCGGTCTCGTCTCCAGGGGAGAGACAGAACTAGCAAAACGAAAAAACGAGGCATTTATGATGTGACCCTGCTCACGCCTGACGATGGAGGCTAGTTGCCCGGCACCTGGCATCCATGCCCCAACGCCCTGTCCCACCTGGGTATTCGCCCGCAGCGACGGCCGCTTCGGAAGCGACTGCCGGATGCCCCGAGGCTTGCCTGAGATCGATTCTGCGCTCCGGGTCGTACTTACTGCCTGTGAAGATCGGGCACTCGTGCCCTTCTGGCGAAGAGCGGTGCTCAGAGCGCCTGCAGCGAGGGCTTCAGTCGTCGCCGGCAAAGGAGTGCACACCCCAGGGTCAGGAAGGCTTCGCGGATGTCGTCACGGATCTCCCAGCGGATGCGCAGGCGGCGGAACCAGTAGAGGTGAGCGAAGGGCGGTCGACCACCTAGCGCTGGGCACCAAGTCCGGAGCCGTGCTCGGTGACCCAGCGGGCGATCTGCGGCATCACTCCGAGTGCCCCCACGAGGCGGCGGTACTTGTCGTGGTCGTAGCCGCGCGGTCGCCCGCTGAGTCCACTCGGCCAAGCGGCGCCAGCAGGTCATGCCTGAGCCGAAACCGAGTTCCTGCGGCAGGTACTCCCAGGCGATCCCGGTATGCAGAGCGAACAGAATGCCCTGGACCATGCCGGCGTCTCGGCCGGCTTGCTCGTCAGAAGTAGAAGACCGGTCCGGTGGCGATGGTGGCCTGGCAGTTGTTGCCGTAGGTCCGGGTCCAGTCGAGGGTGCGACCGCGGTAGGTGCCGCACGCGGTCAGGGTGACCGGGGCGTATTCCATGGTGCAGGTGCCGTCCGGCTCGCCGCGCAGGTGGTCGAAGTCGCCGCCGGTCGCGGCGGGGGCGAGTCCGGCTGCGAGGAGCGCGGCAGTGAGCGCGGGGATGATCTTGTTCGTGGTCGGATCAACGCAGGTGGCTAGGTCCGGCTACCTCGCTCGATGGGGTCATGCGGCCGGCCCTGGCAGCAACGGCGCGTCATGTCTGTTGGACCTGGGCGCTGTCGACGTCGGTGTCGGTGTCGGTGTCGGTGTCGGTGTCGGTGTCGGTGTCGGTGTCGGTGTCGGTGTCGGTGTCGGTGTCGGTGTCGGTGTCGGTGTCGGTGTCGGTGTCGGTGTCGGTGTCGGTGTCGGTGACCCCGCGCACGGATGCGAGGTCTCCCCAGGCGATCACTGTTCTCGGGTCGTTGGCGAGGTCTTGAGGAGGCTCTGGATGCAGTGGACCACGAAGAACGGCGCGAGTCGTTGTCCTGCTGTCAATGCGGCCATGGCGGCCCCTGGCGGCCCTGGCGGCAATCGTGCCGGCGTACGCATGAACGCGCCAGCTTCGTACGGATGAACGTGGTCAGGTCTCGATGTGGTGAGGACCGGGCCGCTGGTCGGCACGCCTTGTTATGGCCGGTAGTAGTCGTCGATGGGGGCGCGTGCCTCGTCGAACAAGGCCGGTCCGTCCTGCGCTACCGTCGGCCAGGCGCCTGACTGCGGGTTGAGTTCGATGAGTTGCTCGGTGGAGAGCGCGTAGACGACTCGGCCGATTCCGGAGCGGATGATGCCGCCGGCGCACATGGAGCACGGCTGGCAGCTGGTGTAGAGGGTGGTGCGTGCGGCGGTGACTTGGTCGAGTTCACGGGCCGCCCAGCGGGCGAGTTTCAGTTCCGGGTGGGCGCTGATGTCGTTGTCGCGGCGCACTGTGTTGTGGGCTTCGGCGAGGATCGCGCCGTCCGAGTCGGCGAGCAGGGAGCCGTACGGGGCGTCGCCGAGGGCGGTGGCGCGGGCCGCGATGGCGATCGCGCGTCGCAGGAGATGCGTGTCGGCGGTGGTGATCACGAGGGGTTCCTCCAGTGGGTGGCCACGGCTGTGAGTGCCTGCCAAGCCGTGTGGGGCCGGCGGGTCTCCTCCGGGTCTCCGTGGTACGGGTCGAGCAGGACGGTGTCGGCGCCGAGCCGGTACAGCTGGTCGAGGTCGTCCAGGATCTGCTCGAGGGTGCCGGTGCCGGCGATCCGATTGGGTTCGTTGATCGGTGTGGTGGTCAGCCGCAGGGCGATCCGGGGCGCGAGCGCCGGAAGCGAGTGTTTCGCCAGGGCCGAGCGCAGTTCCGGAAGGGTGACCCGGAGCGGGTGCCAAGCGTCGCCGTACCTGATGGTGCGCCGGATCGCTGCCTCGCTGTTGCCACCGACCCAGATGGGGATGGCGCTGGTTTGGTCGTCGGCCTCCTCGCGCCAGGCTTTCCGCAGGGTGTTGAGGTGCTCGTCGGTCAGCCTGCCTCGCGCGGCGAACGGCACGCCGAGCGCCTCGAATTCCTGACGCGCCCCGCCGACGCCCACCCCGAGCACAAGTCGGCCGCCGCTGAGCTGGTTGAGGTTGGCGGCCATACGCGCCACCAACAGCGGATGCCGGTAGGGCAACACGAGCACGGTCGTGCCCAGCCGCAGCGTGGTGGTGATGCCCGCCAGCCAGGACAGTGTGGTGAACGGCTCGTAGAACGGCTCCGGGTACCGCACAGCCACGTCCGGGGTGACGGCCACGTGATCCGACACCATGAGGAGGTCGAAACCGAGCCCCTCCACGATCCGCGCCCACTCACGCATCACTCCGGGATCCGTTCCAGGCCCGAAGTTCGGTACATTGACGCCAAGTTGCATGATCGTAGGCTATCCCGGCGATCAAGCAGCATGGAAGCCGCTTCTCCCGGCCATCCCTGTCTTCTGCCGTTGAATTGCCGGTAGATTCGCGACATGACAGTGAATCTTGACGATGTCGACTGGGCGATCATCGACGAGTTGCAACGGGAGGCTCGCATCTCCCTCAGCGAGTTGGGGCGACGCGTGAGCCTCAGTTCCTCAGCCACCACAGAACGGGTGCGGCAACTGGAGGCGATGGGCATCATCGCCGGCTACCACGCCGTGATCGACCTCGCCAAGGTCGGCTACCCCGTTCTTGCCGTAGTCCGGTTGAAGTACCCGGGCAACCGCCACCAACCGTTGCGCCAACTGCTCGCCGAGCGGCGGGAGATCCTTGAGTGCCTACGAACCACCGGCGACGACTGCTACACGTTGAAGGTGGCCGCGACCTCCATGCAGCACCTGGAGACACTCATGGACGAGCTGGCCGGATTCGGCAGCACGACCACCAGCGTTGTCTACAGCCAGACGCTTCCATACCGCGGACCCACCCGGCCCTGACCGAGAGCTGGCTGATTCCTCATGACCGTTGTTACGCGTTGAGAGTGGCTTACTGGGCCGCTGATGTCATACCGATGGCACGCCGGAACCTTGCCCACAGAGAGGTCGGCAAGGCAGCTCCCGAGACCTGACCAGGAGGGGCCGCATCCCGCGCTGTGACGGTCCCCTCAGCTGGTTCCTCATGAGCATCTCCGCGCAACACGACAGCGTCCTCCCCGATCCCCACCACCTCCAGAAGGGTGTCCAGGGCCTGTTCGGCTTGCTCGTGCGGCTGGGTGAGCCAGACATACGAAACCCCGAGCGGATTGCCGTCGTGCTTGCTGATCGCGAAGCTGAAACCTTTCAGCCTGAACAGAACGGCGTCCAGATCGTCCAGCCCGTCCCAGGACCGCTCCACATGCAGACGTAGCCGCTGAGCTATCGGCTGCACCGGCAGCGCCAACACTCCGATCATCTGGAAGAGCGGGGCGACGTGCTCCCAGACGCTGTACTGGTGGGCGGGGTTCTTGCCCGTGTAGTAGGGCGGTTGCGTCGCAGGCTGCCAGTCAGGCTCAGGCCCCGGGATCTCGATCTCTGTCACAGCAGCTCCCTCCCACGACCTGCAGCCAACCGGTGGTCAACCTACACACATCGGCCGACGCGGTGCGGTGCGGTGCGGTGCAGGTCAGGCCGGTTGTGGTGGCTGAGCCGTCCAGTGGCGTCGGTCGCGGATGAGGGCCCAG
The DNA here is from genome assembly GCF_040815545.1 of Streptomyces sp. LMG1-1-1.1. Lineage (NCBI taxonomy): Bacteria > Bacillati > Actinomycetota > Actinomycetes > Kitasatosporales > Streptomycetaceae > Streptomyces > Streptomyces sp. LMG1-1-1.1. Next base: position 50,102 of record NZ_JBFPNH010000042.1, read on the forward strand.
AGGCCGTTCAGTCCGGCCATAGGCGACCCGGAACTACCGTGGGACAACCGCGATGACTGCCAGTACGACGGCGAACCCTGGCCATGCGACGACCTGCTCGACCTCGCCCTACCGTATGCCGATCACCCTGACTATCCCAGACACCCCTGAGCAGAGATCGTTTACGGGACAGCTCTTAGGTCGAGACCTAATCCGTTTTCTCTGGCTGGTGCGAGCTCGGACAATGGAAGAGCTGTAAGTAGTGACTATCCGAGATGGAAGCAGGTTGCTGGGGCAATGACTCAAATGCCGTCCACCATGCAGATGGTCACCTTTGCGGCCTGGCGGGACGATGCCCTGCTTTCGTACCGCCTGGCTGATCGCCGCTACGTCACCCTGGCTGAGCTTGTGGTCCGACTGGGGAGTTACGGACTCGGGCTGACATGGAAGGCTCGGATGTTCGACGAGCAGCCGCGCCCGGCGTTCGCTCGGATGATGGAGGCTTCAGCAGGCGCCGGAATCCCCACCCTTGAGTTGCTGGCCATGGACGCGCCCTACATGCAGGCGGTTGACAGCGAGGTCGAGGGCTATATGGGCAACGAACTCGTACTGATTCTGAGGGAGTTCGACAGTTCCAGCTGGGATGTCCGCACGGCCGACGCGTGGGTGCTGAGTGAGATCCAACGGAGTTACCCCGACACCAGGCCAATGACCCCAGACGAGTGGGACTCCACGAACTGATTCTCTGCGGATGGAGGGAACTCGTGCGGCTCATGCTGCGGGGCAGTGGCGTCTGGTGCCGACTGGAGGCGGAGGGGGCGTTCGCAGTACACGTCGGGTGGGACCAGTACTACATAGGAAGCAGCCGGCCCTGCGGCGTAGCACTGGCCCGCACCCGCGAGCTCGGCCTGTACCCGGAACGCCTGGAGGCGTCCCCGTACAAATTCGAGCCCGACGAGGACGGCGTCCTACGGCCGGGGTGATGACGACTTCTGGGCCAGCCTTTGCAGAGTCGTGACCGACGGCCGCTCGATACTTCTGGAAGAGATCTATGTCCAGAACGCCTCGCGATGGCATCGGCTCACCGGCGACACCATCGACGCGGTTCGCGCCGCTCTTGTTCCCCGCGCTCGGCTGGCCGTGTGGCCGGATCTGTCCTCTGACATCCCTGCCGTTCTCGATGCCCTGCCTGGCGAGGGCCTCATCGAGGGTGTCTGGCCAGGACAAGGACGGCCAGGTCCACAACGCCGTCGCTGACGAGGGGGAGTTTCCAGAGCTACTTGCCCGAATCTCCGGTGCCGACGCTGCAGCGCTTCTGCCCATGTACGTCGATGAACGCGTTCCCCTTCTCTCTACTGTCATGCCTGACAGCGATGGAGTAGTGCGCGCCCGCTGGCAGGTCGAGCGATCCCTCGGCGACTCACCGCAGAGGCCCTGACACTCGACCACATGACAAACGGGGCGCCGCGGCGGCGCTCTCAGATCCGGCCGATCGGTCAGCGAGTGTCCGTCGGGCGTGAGACTCCCTCCACGGAGTCCTTCGGCGGCTGGACCAAGATCGTCACAGTCCCCCGCCGCTGCGCGGCGATCGTCGACCGGCTCACGTTCAGCGGCACATCATCGAAACCGGCACGGACTCCTACCGCCTCGCCGGCATCCGGGCCCGAGCCGAGGAACCCGCCAAGGCCAGCTGATCTCCGCCGATCTCGCCCAGCCGGCCGGCCGCGCTCACAGGCGGCCGGTCAACCCCGGTCTCGGCGTCCTTCAGGATGCCGCTTCATCCGACTCAGAAGGCCTACGGTCTCGGGCACGTCGCATAAGGTGCCTCACCAGCAACACCACCCAGGCCGCCAGCATCAGCGCCGCGGCGGCCCTCACCCAGGGCTCCGTGCCGCTGCTGGCCGCCGTCCACCCAAAGGCCAGGATGCTCAAACACATCCAAGCCGGGCCATCAAGGAAATCGCGACTCGGGTTTCGTGACACCCTCACCCTCCTCCTGCCTCATACTGTGGCCGGATCACCACGGCAGCAGAAGGATATGGCAGCGGATCGAGCGGTCCCGATCACGGCCGATCAACTCCGTCGACCACCACGTGCTCCGGCAGTGACGTCATTCCTCGTCAACATCCATGAGCCCCAAAATCGCCAAGCGCTCCTCAAACGGGCAGACAAACGTTGATGCTTGAAGGGAACGAAGCCGACCTGCTACCGGGCCGTGCATGATGGGAAAGAGTTCTTCGGGGGCAAGGGTGAGACGGCAGGCACTCGCGGACGCGTTGGACGCCGAACTGATGAAGCGGCTGCTGCCGGCGACCGCAGTGCACGCCTTGGGCGATTGGCTGGCTGGATCGGGGGCCCGCTACGCAATCGGCGCAGGCGCCCATGCCGTGGAGTACGTACCTGCGCACTGGTCGGGCGTCGAGCCGTGGCCGGGCCAGCTGTTTGAGCGGTCGCATGCAGAGGTCGCGAGGGTCACCCGTGATCAGGTGGCGGCGGTTGCACGAGAGGCAGTGGAGGGCTGTCGGTGGTCCGAAGCTCTCGTCGCCTCGTATGTGTGGGGGCAAGGCAGAACTGGCTACGGCCCGCACCGCCTCATGGGGATCCTGGCCGAGCCGGGTGTTGCTGATGCGCTGGCCGAGTGCGGCTCGGTCCTCCGGAAGGAGGGCGCAGTTGCGGCGTATCGCGTGCTGTACGGATCAGTGAGAGGGCTGGGACCGGCATTCTTCACCAAGCTCCTCTACTTCCTCGACCAGGCGATGGACGTTCCGCCTACCCCTCGTGCGCTCGTTCTGGACCAAAGGGTCGCGTGCGTCTTCCGCACACACGCCGCGCGGGTCGGGCTTGAGAGCGGACTGGCATCGGCGTCAGATGTGGCCACCTGGATTTGGTCGGACGGCGGCTGGACGCCGCATCGCTACGGGGTGTACCTGAAGTGGATGAACGCCGCCTCCGGGCAGCTTGCCTCCTCCGGGATCGGGTGGCCTGAGGCAAGCCCGGATCTGCTAGAACTCGCCTTGTTTGACGGTGTCTGGGATCCGGCAACCTGACACAGGGTGAAGCGGGCCGGCTTGGCCCTGCGCAAGTAGTGCTTCTGGCGACTGTGCCCTCGGGATCTCAACGCATCTGGTTTCTGCGGAATCCAGGGCATGCGAGCTGAGTCCTCAACTGGGGCGGGGAAAGAACCTCTGGCCTGGTCGTGAGCAACGTTGCGCTTGTTCCACCGCGTGGGTGTCGAGATCGAAGTACGCGGTTCCACAGTCACACGGGCAGCGGCTGTGCACTTTGATGTGCCGCATCTGCTGGCGAAGGGCGAGGTGGACCGGATCCTCCGCGCCAAGAACTGCCTTCAGTACGAAGGCCACATCAGCGGGCAGCGTCTCCGTCACGTCCTCTCTCACCGTATGTCCTGCCCACGTGCGTCCGTGCGCGGCCCGCGCCGCAGCGACTGGTAGCGCCGCGTCGACCGAGGTTCGACACGATCCCTCACTACATCGCCGCGCCCGCCACCCCGTCCCCCTCGGCAACGTCGTGGCGGGCGCCGCGCAGCTCGCCCCGGACGGCGTCGTCAGAAGGGAACAGCCTTCGAACGATCGGTTCGCGCCCTATCCTGATTGTCAGGACGGTCGTTCGGATGGCGAGGGGGACGCAATGGATCCGATCACGGTGGCAGGACTGGCCGGCACCGCACTTGTGGGGGCCATGGCCACCGACGCCTGGCAGCAGACGCGGGATGGGGTCGTCTCGTTGTGGCGTCGTGTGCATCCCGAACGGGCCCAGGAGGTCGGCCAGGAGCTGATGCAGCTCCGCTCGATCGTCGATGAGCGAGGGAACGCCGAGGTCGAAGCGGCGATGACGCAGCTGTGGCAGCTGCGACTGCGTGATCTACTCCTGGCGGACCCGGCCCTCACCGCTGAGCTCACGGCTCAGCTGGCTCGCCTGACTGAGGAGATCGCCGCAGGGGGTACGTCCCCGGACGCTCAGGTCGTCGGCAGTCAGCACCTGGAGGCCCACGCGTCCGGCAGTGGCCGGGTCTACCAGGCGGCGCGGGACATGACCATCACCGAGGGCTGAAGGGCCGGTGTCCATGGGTATGCCGGAGGCGGCGGAGGATCCATGGCTCTCGACGGCTCCCACCACGGGCGCCGGCTCGGGCGCTGGTTCCGGGCGGGGGCCGAGCACGGCGCCGTCTGCGGGAGCAGATGCCGTGTCACCGCAGCCCGTTCGGCTGGAGGCCTTCGCATCCGGCGGCCGGGTCTACCAGGCCGCCCGGGACCTGTACGTCTCGGAGACTCACCCCGTCAGACCGGCAGGCCCTCTGGCCGTCGTCGAACCCGTGCTGCCCACCGACGAGGCGGCTGCTGAGGTCTTCGTGGGCCGTGGCGCTGAGATGCGCGAGGTCTTGGCTGTTCTCGATCCGGCGCACGGCGCCACCGGTATGGTCGTCGCCTCGTCCGTCGCGGGACTCGCCGGGATCGGCAAGACCGCTCTCGCCCGCTCCTGCGCCGCCGAGGCCGTGGCACGGGGGTGGTACGCGGGCGGCGCCGTGTTCGTCGACCTCAACGGCTACGCAAGCGACCCCGCCGATCAGGTCATGCCTGAGCACGTCTTCGCCCCGATGCTCCATGCCCTCGGCTTCCAGGGACGCCTGGCCGACTCCCCCGGCGGGCAGGCGGCCCAGTACCACCGGATGCTCGCCGAGCGAGCCGCCGAGCGACGCCCGGTACTACTCGTTCTCGACAACGCCTCCAGCACTGCTCAGATCGCCGACCTCATGCCGCGCTCCAGGACACACCGCACCCTCATCACCTCGCGGCACACCTTGGCCACGCGCGGCTCCCGCACCCTCGAACTCGGCACCCTGTCCCCTGCCGGCGCCCGTAGCCTCGTCGAGGAACAGCTCGAGTTCCTCTCTCCCGGCGAGACACGCACCCGACAGGACGCCGAGGGCACGGAGCGCCTCTGTCGCATGTGCGGCCGCCTGCCGCTGGCCCTGCACATCGCCACCGCGCTCCTCGCCCGCGATCCGGACCAGACCCCGGGCGCCCTCGCGGACGAACTCGCCCGTACGCGCAACAAGCTCGACATCCTCGACGACGGGGAGCGCGCGGTGCGCGCCGCGTTCGAACTCTCCTACCGCCGCCTGACATCCGAACAAGCGCTGCTCTTCCGCCTGTTGCCCCTCAACCCCGGCCCGCACATCGCCACTGGCGCCGCCGCACGTCTTGTCGACATGACCGACGACCAGGCCGTCGGGCTGATCCGAGAGCTGGCCCGCGCCCATGTCGTCGAGCGGGCGGGCACCAGCGTCTGGCGTCAGCACGACCTCATGCGCGCGTACGCGATCGAACTCCTCGGCCGCCACGGCGACGACCAGGGCGCGGCCTCGAACCGGCTCATCGAGCACTACATAGCCCTGGCGGCCAACGCTTTGTCGACCCTGCACACCGACAGGCCCTCAACGCCTTTCCGTACCGCGGAGGACGCACTGGCCTGGTGCGATCGTGAGCACCCCAACCTCCAGGCCGCGATCTCGATGGCTGCGACCTTCGGCGACGACGACGGCGCCCTGCGCATCCAGGAGACCTTGGTCGCGGTGCACGCCCACCGCGGTCAGACCGCCGAATGGGAGGCCGCCGCCCGACTCGCCGTACGCTTCGCGAGAGAAGCAAAGGACCACCCCGGAAGATCCCGGGCACTGCACCAGGTGATGCTCGCCCTGGAATCCGCAGGCCACGCAGACCAGGCAGTGGAAGCGGCCCGAACGTTGCTTCGCTTCCAGCACGTAGTCATCGAGGCAGCCTCCCAGGCCGAGAATCCCATCGACTGCCAGCGCCTCCTGCAACACGCCGCCGCGGCAGTGGCAGAGAGCGGGCGTCTACTCGGAGAAAACGAGCGTCGGTTGCTGCACACCCGGCGCGAGGACGTTGCACGGGTGGCGAGCTCCCGCTGCCTGGACGAAACCCTTCAAGAGATCGACCCGCAACCTGCGCGTGGCACGACCAAGCCAACCACCACACCCCTGACGGGCGCCCCGGCGGAGGCGGCGGACTGGGCCCGAAAGGCCCTGGAACGCCTACCGAAGGCTTCGTTCCGGGACGCCGACTTCGACCCCTACGCCGCTCACGCCCAGAAGGCGGCACGGCGCGCACTGTCGCTCATCCCCGAGGATCTACCGTCCGATGAGACCGAGGAGTGGCGGGAGGTGTGCCAACTGCTGGCACGCTACGCCGCGAAACGGCTCGCCGGCGGCGCGACATCGCGCACCATGGGGCAGTTCGCCGAAGTGATCTGGACGGGGCGAGTCCTGCCCCACGTGACGAGCGCGTACGAGATCGCCGTGCAGGCCTACAAACGCATCAACGACCCCGCGGCCCAAGCGCGCCTGTACTCCGACCTCGCACGCGAGAGCTTCCAATCCGGGGAGTACACCCGGGCCATCGGCTGTCAGCACGCTGCGGCCGGGATCGCGGAAGCGATCGGCGATGAAGCAGGCCAGGGCGAGGCCCTCTCCGCGATCGCGCACGCTCACCTGCTCCTCGGGAACCACGAGAAGGCCATCCAGTTCGCCGAGCGCGCCACCTCTCTTCTCACCGACGCAAACCGCCCCGGGCCCGCCAGCCGTGCTCTCACCACCCTGGCAAACGCCCGCTACAGCCTGAACCTCCCAGTCCAGGCACTCTCCGCCGCCCTCAACGCCGAAGCCCTCGCCGAATCAGCGGCCGATCAACAGAGCCGCACCGCGGCCCTCCTCGTCCTAGGTCTCGCGCAGCGCGACACCGGCCGCACCGAGGATGCCTCCGTGTCCTGGAGGACCGCGCTGCGCATCGCCCGGACCCTGCAGGACCCCTACCTCACCCGCGAGACAGAATCCTTCCTCAGAAACGTGGGCTACCTGCGTACCTGAGACGTGAGACGGGAGGAGATAAGGACCGCGGTCATCGAGCGCCTCCTGGCCGCGATGGCCGACGCCTGCGGCCTCGCACAGCCGTTGCCGACGTGGTGGGTCAACTTCCGCGTTATCGACGAGGGGAGTTGGGGCTCCAGCAGCGGGGTGCTCCCCGTTCTCCCGCTCCTCGACAGCGGGGTGTTCACGGAGGCGAAGGCCAAGGCCATCCAGGCCGCGCTCGGCGCGTGATGGCCGCCCTGTGCCCAAGGGCTTGCACCCCCTGTGGGGGGGCCGGATGTCTGCGTCGTCCGCCACGCCGACCTGGTCGCTCTGGCGCAGCAGGGGAAGGAGCGGGCCGAGCGTGAGCCGATCGGCGTCAGCCGCCGGTACGGTCGAGTGGCGCGAGGTCCCGGACCCAAGCCTCGCCCCGGCCGCCCGGGAGGCGATCGTCGCGCCGGTCGCCGCCGCCTCCTGCGACGTGGACGCCGCGATCCTGGCCGGGTACGGCTTCCTCGACTCTCGGTTCGCCCTCGGCCACAAATGCGTCGCACGCGTCACCGACGGCGGACTGCGACGCGGAGTACCGCAAGCTCGCCTAGAGCTTCGGCGTCCGTACGGCCGAGACCGTCGAACCGATCCAGCACGGCTTCGGTCTCGCCGCCTCGGGAGCAGTCACCAAGTACCCGTGTCGGTGTTCGGCGTCGTCTCGCCCCCGCCGGGCAGCAGGGCGCCGCCAGGGCTCCTGCCCTGCGGGACAACGAACCTGGTGTTGATGCTTCGCCGTCGGCCAGCACCGTCATGCCTCACACGCGGCGGTCAGGCCTCCGGCGTCACGTGGATGCCGCCTGGCCCTTACCTTTCGCCGCCGGGCGAGTCGGCACCGGCGCTGGCACCGGTCCCGCCGTCCCCGTCGCCGTCCCCACCGCCCCCGCGACCGCCACCGCGACCGCCACCGCCATCGCCATCGCCATCGCCATCGCCATCGAGCCGTGCAAGATCCGTCGTCAGTGAGGCAAGCCAGGACACGGTCGCGTAGTACACGCGCGGTGCGCCTGGCGGTTCGTCGGCGTTGGTGGCGGAGGCCGTCGGGGGATGGAGTGGCGCCGGCGCCGGCGCCGGCGCTTCCGCAGCGTCCCCGGTGGGATCGATCCGAGCCGAGGCCAGCAGCATGCCCGCGGCGACCCGGTCGCCTCTACGGATGACGGAGTCCGCGACCTCTCTCCCCAGCGGCGGAACCACGACCGGCTCGGGCGGCACGAGAAGTCGGTCGGCGCCCCACAGCGTGTGGTGGGCGGCGATCAGGGTGGCCTGCCAGTCCTGACCGGCTGGCGGTGGAGTGGGGCCGGCTGGTTCGCTCTGGTACTGGGCGTACGCCGATTCCGCCATGACCAGCGCGTGCTGCAGCGAACGGTGACCCGGCGCGGTGACCGACGGGACGCGCCGGCCGCCCTGCGTGACCTGCGCCGTCGTGGCGACGACGATTTCCGCGGCGGTCCGCAGCAGCACCGCGACCGACCGCCGCAACTCGTCATGGGCGCCCCGTGGCCAGGCCAGCAGCCCGAACACGGCGCCGATCGCGCTGCCGGTGAGCACGTCGAGCAACCTGAACTCGGCGAGCTGCCAAGTGGCCGGCGCGAGCTGCGCGAAGACCAGGGAGACCACCACCGTGAACAGCGCCTGCGCCCATCCGACGCCCTTCACAGGCCCGAGGGTGAAGGTGACCAGCATCAGCGGCGGTAGTGCCACCGCGTAGACCTCGATGTCGGTGCCGACCACGGCCAGGGACGCCGCCGCGACCAGCGCGCCGACGAGAGTGCCGGTCAGTGCCCTCCGCTCAGTCGTGCGGGTCTCCCTGACCGTCGTGCGCGTCAGCGTCAGGGTGGCCAGCAGCACCCAGAAGCCGTGCGGGAGCGTGTCGATGCCCGCGATCAGCCGGGCCGCCGCCAGGGCCAGGCTGATCCGTACGGCGTTCTGGAAGAACACCGAGCGGCCGCCGACATGGCCCGACAGGCGCCGCCACCACAGCCGTGGTGCCCGCATCCGCGCGTACCAGAACGGGCCCGGCGCCGGTATGTCAGCCGCTCGGCCCCGTACGGCGATGTCGGCCGCGGTGGACATCGCGAGCGCAGCGTCCGCCACCTCCAGGAGCGCCGCGTTGCGGCGCAGTACAGCAGGGGGGCCGTCCTCGGCTGCCGTCAGGCCTTGACGGACCTGCCGCAGACGCGCATGCGCCCGACCATCGGGTGCTCGGCCCCGCAGCCGGGCGGTGGTCTCCCTCGCCACATCCGCAACCGCCCGCAGCGGGTCCGGGCCCGCGGTCTCCGCCGCGTCCGCTGCTCCCGCACGGCCTTCCCGGAGCACTCCCCCCGTTGCCGCGTCGAGGTCCGCTCCCCCTGGCGCGTCGAGCTCCGCCGCCCCTGCCGCCCCGTCCCCGGCTCCGACTTCCCGGGGCTGGGCGGCACCCGGGTGAGGTGGCGGTAGAGCCGTCAGCCGGCCGAGCAGGGTACGCGTCGCCAGGCCCGCGTGGGCCAGCGCCCTCGGCCGCACACCCGCTCCGGCCGGCCGTTCCGCCTCCGGGACGTGGGAGGAACGAAGTCCCATACTCAAGTCCCGGGTGATGCGCAGCGCGGCCTCAGGCAGCGTGTACGGGGCGGAGCGCAACCCGTCCGCGCAGCGTGCCGCTCCTTCGGCGGCCCGGGCGACCCGTTCGCGGTAGGGCAGGGCTGCCGGCTCGGGCAGCACTGTCTTCTCCGCGATGATCAACAGGACTAGCCCGAAGGTCGCCCCCGCCAATCGTTCGCCCAGCGATCCGGGGTCGTAGGGCGGGAACGACGGCAGGATGTACATCAGCTGCAGCCCCGTTGCCGCGCCGGCGAACCGTGGTCCTCCGACAGCCATGAACGCCAGCGCGAAGCCGACGACCAGCATGCCGACGACGGCACTCCATGTCCGCACGGACAGGTAGGTGCCGAGCGTGATCAGCACCCAACACACCGGCACCACGCCCGCCACCAACAGGGCCCGCTGGCGTCCGGATCCGGGGAGATGGGACAGCCCGGCCATGGCGATCGCGCCGAACAGCGCGTACGTCGCACCGACGGCCGAGTCGAAGCCGTACAGCAGCACGTAGAACCCGGCCGTGGCAGCGATCGTGACGCGCAGAGCCCGCCGCGCCGCCGCCCTGTAGGCGGGCGGCGGCCGTCGCAAGGACGCGCCAGCCATACCCTCAGGATCACCCGCCCCGCCGTACCCGGCACGGCGGAGGGCGTGCCGTCCGGCAGTGAAGTCCGTTCCGGGTCCGGGTTGAGTCATCGGGTTGGGTCCGGGCTGGGTCCGCTCCGAATGTGCTGTCGCCTGGGTCCCGCTCTGATGCCGCGGGAAGCGGGAAACGGGGGGCCAGCGGGAAGCGCTTGGCGAGGTACCGAGGGCGCTGGTTTTGGCTCGGGATGCACGGTTGTTCACCCTGCGGGCACCCGGCGGTGGCGCCCACGGCGAAGAACGGGGCTGCCAAACGGCGGTGGCGACGCCGACCTACGGCATCAGGTACTGTCCGACACCCAACGGCTACCGATCGGCACCACCCCATCCGGATTCACCCAGTAGAAGCCGAACTGATGGGGACCGGTCCGAAACAGCTCAGCCTCGCCACGTTCAAGCGCGTTGAAGTAGCCGGCCATACGGGCGCCGAATACAGCCACGTCCAGTTCGTCACCGGCCGCCGCACCCAGTTCGGCCGTAAGAGCTCGCGGATCGAGCGGCCACGGGTAAGACAGCCCTGGCTCCGTGATGGGTGGCCACGAGGAATGAGCCCCGTCAGCCAGTTCCGAGACCGACCAGACCTCGATGTGTTCGGCATGTCCTTGGACGATGAAGCCTCGCAGGACCGGGAACGGGTTCTCGCTGTGTACGAACTCGGCCAGATTCCCCAACACCGGCAGGCGCAGGAACAAGCGGGACTCAGCGGGCCACTTCGCGAAAGGCGGCAGGGTCGGACGCGGCGCGTCGTCGGAGCCGACGGACTCTTCAGGCTCGGGGGCAAGAGGGGGGCCTCCCTGCTCCACCCCCCGCGTTCCCTCTGCGCTCGCTCGACCGCTGCCGTCGTGTCCGCCACCGAGCTCGTGTGCGGCTTCGGTCCGCCTCTTGCCGAGAATCATCTCGGGTGTGAATCGGCTGCCTCGCGCGCCACCGGGCGCAGTGAAAGGCAAGTCGACGGTCGCCTCCGTCATACCGAGACACGACAGGCATACCGTCGTGTAGTTCTCCACCTCGCGACCCCAGAGCAGTGGGATGTGCCGCGTCATCCCGGGCGACTCGTACAGGGGGATGTCGAGAGGGTCCACGAAGTGCCGCTTGGTCGTGGCCGAGATCGCGGCCTCTCCCCGTGACCGATCAGGCGGCGCCGACTGCGACTCGTCGACGGGGAATCGAGGCGTTCGCAGCAGCAGCTTGTAGAACTCGTCCTCATCGGGACCGGGGAACAGTTCGGCGGTGCTGAGCAGGGTGGGCCCGCTGAACAGCTCCGCCGGGGCCGGGAACGCCACCACGATGCGCGCCACGAGGAAGCGCGCGTAGCTCCCGTTGTCAGGAAGCAGGCCCGACCCTCTCTGCCTGTGCACTCTCAGCGCCGCTTCCGGAACGTTGGATCTGAGGTCCAGCAAGTGTGGCGAGCCGCTCTCGACGGCGAATGCGAACACGAGACCTGGTTCGACCTTGCCGTCGCCGTCGACCGCGACCGGTTCGTGGCGCACCGTGTCGAACGTCAGCAGCTCGGAGAGGTCGACATGAGCGTGTTCGTGTTCAGGGGCCGCTTCGTCGGCCTCAGCCGGGGGACGGGGCGCCAGCCCGGTCGACGGCGTGTACCTGTGGCGCGCGAACCAGAGTCCGATCATCTCGTCATCGGTGACGTCGATGAACCAACTCCGGAATCCGTAGTGCTGCAGCACCCCCATGACCCCAGCCTCGCTCAGAGATCGGCGACCGTAGCCGCCGAGTGCGGCGACCGCCGTCACTTCCCATGCCTGCCGCAGGTGGTCCCGACGAATCCGGTCGTCGTCGTCCGCCGGCTCCCGCTCCTCCGAGGACTGGGGATCGAAGCCGTGAACCTGGCCGCGAAAGAAGACCTGTTTGCCGGCGTCTCGGTTCCTCAACGACTGGCAGACGAGGTGATACTCCTCCAGCGAGTGCGCGGTGAACTCCACGACGTCTCCCGTGGCTCCGCTTACGTCTCCCAGGGCTCGGCTTACGTCCTCCAGAGCCCGGCTTCCGAGCCCCCCGTCCATACCTGCGGCAGTCATCGGCCTCCTTCATCGACGGCGGCATCCCGACCACTTTGCCCGACCGCGACCGCCTTCCCCACTCGGCGACGGCCCACGACCCACGCCCCACGCCCCACGTCCATTCGCACCGCACCTCCGTCGCCCACTCGACCATGGGGTTTTCACCGCGTGCGCAGGAGCAGGTCCGCCTCGGCTCCGTCGCCGGTGAGGCGAACCGGCCGCCGCGGCCGTGGTCGAGCAGCGAGCCAAGGCCGCTGGACACGGCGAAGCACAGGGCGCAGAAGGAGAGGCGCCGCCGGAGGAGGGCGTGCCTTCAAGACTCCGGCTGCCACGCAGCGCCGCAGCGCCCACGCCTAGAGCTGGACCGGCTGTCCGGGTGTGGCTCTGTGGTGGCTCCGACCCAGGGGTTGATCGGAGCCGCCACAGAGCATCCGCGATAACGCGGCGCGGACCGTCGGAACATCGACGCCGTCCGAGGAGGAGGGGGCGGCCATCGATGTTCTGCTCGGGCCGTTGGGGGCCCCTGTAGTAAATATATATACCGCCGAGTAGGCAAGGGTATGAAAGTTTTCATGCGGAGCGAGCGTGCGGAGACCATAGCCCGGCCCAGCCACTTCCGTCAGCCTCAGGCGGTCTACGGCGTCCAGGTGGTCTCAGTCGTCCAGGAAGAAATCGTGCTGTTCCGCCGCGTGCTCGTACTTCTCGAGCCGAGTCTGCGTACGCTCCGGGTCCGCGTCCGCAATGGCCTGGAGGATGCCCGCGGACAGCACCCCCGGCGCCGCGTACGAGTCGAAGACGAGCCGCGAGCCGGTGCCCGCGGTGAACACCTCGTCCACCTCGTCGGCCAGCGGCCCGAGCGCTAGGTCCGTGATCAGCGCGACGCGCAGCCCGACACCGCGGGCGGCACGCACGACGGCGAGGGTCTCCTTGGCGTGCCGCGGCATCGCGAAGGCCACCACCCACGTGCCGCCCGCCTCGCGCGCCTGGAGCAGTGCGTCGTAGGCGACGCTGCCACCCCGCGTCACCACTCGGACGTCAGGGTGGATGCGGCGTGCGGCGTACGCGAAGTACTCGGCGAGGGAGACCGAGATGCGGAGGCCGACGACCGTCAGGGGAACAGACCCGGCCAGCTCGCGGCCGATGTCGACGATCCGGTCGGGATCGGCGAGGGTGCGACGCAGGGACATGAGGTTCTCGATCTCGGCGTCGATCGCCGACTGAAGCTCGTTGCGATGCCGCTCCTCCCCCTCGCCCGGCGCACCGGCGACCGCGCTGAGCGCGATGGGTTGGAGCGCATCACGAAGCGCGGGGTAGCCGCTGAATCCCAGGGAAGAGGCGAACCGGGTCACGGACGGCTGGCTGACCCCCACGCGCTCCGCGAGCTCAGTGATGGACAGGAACGCGGCCTCGGTGAGGTGATCGGTCAGGAACTGGGCGATACGCCGCTGCGCGGGAGACAACCGATGCCCACCGAACAGCGCCCGCACCCGCTCGGCGGGAGAGGCCACCTCGGCCTCGATCTCGGCCTCAGACGAGCGCCTGCCCGGCGTGATCGCGGCTGACTGTGCACGCGCCTGCTGCCCGGATGCCACGGAGTGCCCCTTCCCATCTCGCTACCACCCAAGATAGTTCACCCGTGCCTGGCCCCAGGAGCCCGAAACAACGGCCCCGGCCCCCACGAGCCCGGATCATCGGCCCCGGCCCCCGGCACCACGCCATGGACTCCACCATGCCCGCGTCGAACTGCCTGATTGCACATCACCCCCCAGGGTTCCCGCATGCGGGAACAGGAGAGGTGAGGAGCAGGGCGTTGTGGGCGCCGGACTCGCGCTGCCAGTGGCCGCGTCGCCGGAGGTGCCCACGCATCGCGCCTGACGCTTGGGTCATCGACTGCGGGCGGGCGGCCGCGCCGGAGGCCGCCCGCCCGCAGTCGACGCCGAGACATACAAAGCACGCAATGCCGTCGAGCGGTGCCTCGCCCGACTCAAGCAGTGGCGCAGCCACGCCATGCAGACGGACAAGCTCGGCGTCACATACCAGGCCGCAATACACCTAGGCTATTTCTTAAATCGACGGGCACGACCAGGACGTCGTGACTGCCGATCACCTTTCCGCGCCGCCTGCCCGGAGGTGCGTACGGCGCTACTTCGAGGTCATCTCATTTGGATGTCCGGTAGGGTGCGGGCTCGTGGTGGGGCGCGAGGTATCACCCACCGCATCGCCCGCAGGGGCGTCGAGTCCTCACGGCGGCTGGGCCGCCATCGCTGGACCATCGAACGCACCATGGCCTGGCTCGCCGGCTGTCGCCGGCTCCACCGACGCTACGAACGCAAAGCCGACCACATCCTCGCCTTCACCACCATCGCCTGCACCCTCATCTGCTACCGCAGGCTCACTTCCTGATCCGCCGGCGTGCCATCCGACGAATCGATTCGCGTTACGCGCCCTCGACAGGCAGTCCCGCGATGAACTCTGAAAGAGCGGATCCTCGGGGCGGCGTCTGCCCTTGCAGGAACCGGTGGTAGTGGTCGGTGACGAGACGACGCAGGTCGGCCTCGGCCGGTTCATCACCACTGAGCTCAAGGGTGACCTGATGCGGCTTACCTGTCATGCGCAACGGTCTGGCGAGGGCGTCGAACCCACAGGCGTACTCGTCGGGCATCTCCCACCATGCCTCGGCAGACGCTCGGTCCTGGAGGACGTACATGTAGTAGTCGTCATCGAAGAGGACCACGGGGCCTATCGGTTTAGTCACTCGTGGAGTATGGCGCAACCTGCAGGTCAGATACGCACCACAGCAAGCCTGAGTCCTACGTCTACGCGCCACATAAGATGACGTCTTTGCCGACAGGACCCGGCTGTTTCGTATGGGTCTTGCGAGACTTGTCATACTTCCCGAATGGAAATGCAAGCCGTGGCGCGGCGGTGGTTGGCTGATCAGGGCGTCATCCAGGTGCGTGACGGGTGGGTGAGTGACAAGAAGCCGGGCTTGCTGCTCACCGCCAACCAAGTGGCGCATTCCTGGGCAGGCGATGTGTTCGCCGAGGACCTGGATGCAGCCGACCAGCTGCGGTTGACCTTCGGGCTGTTGGACCTCCTCGGCGACTACTGGGTCACGTGCGAGATCCGGTTCGCGAACGAGGGCGCAGAGGGTGCTCTGCCGGTCGACGTGCTGTGGGACGGCTACCGTGAGCGGCTGGAGGCGGACCGGGACGTCGAGGCCGTCACCTACTCGCTGTGGGTGGACTGGTTCGAGGACCACACCACTTCCGCGACGGCCTTCGCCGAGGTCCTCGGTAATGACATCGACCGAGTGGTGGTCGAGCGGTCGGAAGACCTCCTCCGACGGGCCCGTCGTGTTCTGGAGTGTTCAGGCCCAGTGCGCTGGACGGTGAAGGAGCCGACGTACCGCACCGCCGTGCGGGTTCCCGCCCTGCACTCAGCCCTCTTCCAGGGCATTCTGGCGAGTTTTCACGACGTCTACGGCGACTTGGAGCCGGCTGCCGCGCTGGCCCTCCTCGACCAGCTGGATCTCCCCGCGAACACCCAGCACCTTGCCGAACTGCGCCACGTACTCGCCGCGGGGCACAAGAACCACTACCGCAGTCCCGGTGCCTGGGACGAGGCGGTTCGCGCCTGCTCCTGAGCGGTGGGCTCGGCAGGGCCCAAGAATGATGTCGGCGACGTGGAGGTCGGCCTGGAAGATCGTCGCCGTCGTTTCATAGCGCGGGGGCGATGCGACGTCACTGCTTCGAGCGGTTGGTGCGCCGCTCGCCTCACGGGAGCTCGACACCCACGAAGGTGAACCGCACGTCAACGTCGCCGGTCGGCCTTTGCCGCGGGCCAGGAGCGCGCGTCCGCGGATCCGTGTCCCTCGCGCACACTCCGACTGCTCAGCGATACGTACATGAACACCGAACACCGAACAACCTGGTGACGCTGGACGGCGTCACCGTCGCACAGCCCGATGCACTGCACGGCGGCGCCGCGTCGCGAACAGTGCGACCGAGGGGTGACAGGCGAACACCAGGCACGTGAGGCGCCGGCCTCCCCAGGCGGTCCGGATCCGGTCGCTCGCCCGCAGGACGTGCGCTGCGGCGTGGGAGTCGGTGCCCGGCACGATGAGCAGGCTCCGCCGATGTCCAGCCGTTCGTCGTCAGCGGACAGGTCTGTTCGCTCGGTGGCAGCGGATGCGATCATGATCCTTTCCCGGGCGCCGACTTGGGGGGGGGGAGGGAACGTCGGCTTCCGCCATCGAGAACGCCGTCTCGAAGGCGTACGCAGAACTAGGTGACGGACCCTGCGGTCGCCGTGCGCTTCGCCCCGTTTCGTCGCCGACGTCGTCTGACTCGCCGGGGCGAGGACATCCGGCCGCACGAGATCTGGTGACCGCGGTGGCCGAATACCGGCTGGATGACACCACTGTTCACCCGAACCCTCGGCGATCCTGACGGGCGTCGGCGCGAGCCTCTCGTACGGCTCAATCGTGTGGTGCAGGCGTGGAGCTATAGCGGTGGTCGGGTGCGGCAAGGTCTCGGGCCCGGATCCGTACGAGGGGAAGGATCCGGGTGGTCGGTGGCCTCGGGGCCGTCGATGTCCTGCAGGGAAGTCGCCGCGGGGTCCCCGAGCTCGCCTGATCCTCCTGGGGGGCGGCGACTTGATGAAGCGATCAGACGAACGGATGAACGACCCGATGGATAAGCACGAACAGGCCATGCGCCGCCATTTCCACGAGACCGCGGCGCGGAGCGGGTTCTCCCTTGCCGCGGCCCAGGAGGCCGCCGTCGAGCGGTTGGCCCGCCTGGCGGCGGAACTCGCCAGGCCGGCCTGGACGTTCCCCAAGCCGCCCCGCGACCTGTACGTCTGGGGGCCGGTGGGTCGGGGGAAGAGCTGGCTGGTGGACACGTTCTACGAAGGGCTGGCAGATCGGCGCAAACGCCGCCTGCACTTCCACGACTTCTTTCGCCGGCTGCACGACGGCGTGACCAGGCCAGGTGCCCGCCATGACGGCCGCAGCGCCGTCGACAGCGCTCTCGACGAGCTGCTCGGGGACAGTCGGGTCCTGGTGTTCGACGAGTTCCACGCACACGACGCGGGTGATGCGATGTTGATCGCACGGCTCTTCCGTACGTTGCTGGACCGGCGGATCACCCTGGTCACCACGTCCAACTACCCGCCCGGCGGGCTGATGCCGGACCCGCTCTACCATCACCTGTTCGAGCCGACCATCAAGCTCATCGAGGAGCGGATGGACGTTCTGGACGTCACGGGCCCGGTGGACTTCCGCCGGCTCGCGGCGCCCTCGACAGGGAACGGCGGCCGCCGGTTCGCAACGGGCCTGTGCCTGCCCCCGGGAGATGCCGCCCTCGATGCCGTCGGCCTCACCGTGCCGGCGGCCGCGGAGGCCACCACCGTCCCAGTCCACCTACGCGAGATACCGGCCCTCGCCGTGCGCGGCGACCTCGTCTGGTTCGGCTTCGACGCACTGTGCGAGACCGCGACGGGAGTGCCCGACTACCTCGCCCTCGCCGAACAGTTCACCACCCTGGTCCTCGACCGAGTCCCCCCGCTCCTGGAAGCCACCGCGGACGGACGCCAGCGGTTCGCGAACCTCGTGGACGTCGCTTGCGACCGCGACCTTCGACTCGTCCTCATCGGATCCGACCCGCTTGCCAACCTTCCCACCAGCCAGAGCGTGACACGCGACCTGGACCGCACGGCCAGTCGGCTCGCGATGCTGCAGCGGGCGAGCAGCTGAGCCGCCTGGGCGCGGTGGGTGAAGAGGGTTCTAGGGCCTGTGTGATGTCGTGATCATTCGGCGGTCTTCAGGAGATCGTCGATCCAGATCATTGCGGCGCGGAGGTGGAGGCCGGCGAGGTAGCTGTCGGGCGACTTGTCGTAGCGTGTGGCGATGCCTCGCCAGGCCTTCAGCTTGTTGATCGCGCGCTCGACGGTGTTCCGTTCCTTGTAGAGATCGGTGTCATGGCTGAAGGGTCGG